>PXBU01000447.1 GCA_003566795.1 Puniceicoccaceae bacterium
ATCATCATTTAGCCAGCAACTTCCTCAGGGTGCTTGCACGCTCCCGAACGACTGACTGGATTTTCGCCTCCACCTCGCTCTTCGGAGACTCGCACAAACCCAGAAGGTCCCGAGCCGGACTTGAGGAAGCACGACGCACCAGTTCAACACTGCGACAGGGGTCGCGCCGCCTCCTGCTCCAGCCATGCGGTATCGTAACGGAAAGTCATTTTTCCATCCGCTTCCTGTCGTAAGAGCCCCACCGGCTTATCCAGCCATATCACGCTTAGTTCTTTCATGCCCCGCCACTCAGTTCGATATGCAAGCCCAGGCAACCGGCCACGTGCAGCGCCTTATCAAATTGGGATGCGATGCACGGGCTATCAGACTTAATGAAACGCACGGAGACGGGCGTCTGCATCGTCGCCCCCGAAGGTGAGGTATGGCTGCGCCCCACAACGAGAGGGATAAAAGCCGACTACATGAACGGCCCATTAGCCAATGGCAGCGCAAGCGCATACGCCAGAGCCGTTAAACGGGCGGCCTTGGATTACGCTCGCGAGCTTGAGCTTCCCTGGTCGAGCGGCCCGGAACAGGCGATCATAATCAAAGACCCAATGCTTTATTATCAACAGACGTTTCGGCCGGACATCCTTGCCGCCGAAACCCTTTTACGATGGGAATCGAGATCATGAGTATCAAAAAACAGTGCAAACTGCTGGGCTATAGCAACCTCGCGATTCTTCCTCCGTATCCGAGCCACACGGCTCTGTTTGCACGCAAAGAGCAATCAGCGATTGTGGGCTGGCGTATTAAGACTCTTCGTATTGGCGCTGGAGCTGCTCGACGACACCCGGGTCGGCCAGGGTCGTCGTGTTGCCCAGTTCCTTGCCCTCGGCGATGTCACGCAGCAGGCGGCGCATAATTTTACCGGAGCGGGTCTTGGGAAGATCGCTGGAGAAGAGAATGCGCTCGGGCCGGGCGAACTTGCCGATACTTTTGTCCACCATCTCAACCAGTTCCGTGCGCAGCTTATCATCGTGGGCACGCCCCTGGATCACGGTCACAAAGGCAATCAGCCCCTGCCCTTTAATCTCGTGCGGCACACCGACGACGGCAGACTCGGCAACGTCCTTGTGCTCGACAAAAACGCTTTCCAGCTCGGCGGTGCCGATCCGGTGGCCCGAGACGTTGACCACGTCGTCCACGCGGCCCAAAATCCAAATGTAGCCATCCTCATCGCGACGTGCGCCATCGCCGGGGAAGTAGTATTTACCACCCCACTTGCACCAGTAAGTATCTTTAAAGCGCTGCGGGTCGCCGTAAATGCCGCGCAAAATACCGGGCCACGGTTGCTTGATGGCTAGAATCCCGGCGTCAACCTCCGCACCGTCATCATCCAGGATCGCAGGTTCGATCCCGAAAAATGGCACCGTGGCACAACCTGGCTTGGTGGCGGTGGCACCGGGCACGGGCGTGAGCATGTGGCCGCCGGTCTCCGTCTGCCACCAGGTATCGACGATGGGGCAGCGCTCGGCACCGATCACCCGGTGATACCACATCCATGCCTCCGGATTGATGGGCTCGCCCACCGTGCCGAGCAAGCGCAGGCTCGAAAGATCATGCTGCTCCGGCCACTGGTCGCCCCACTTCATGAAGGCGCGGATCGCGGTGGGTGCGGTGTAGAAAATCGTGGCCCGGTATTTTTCGACGATCTCCCAGAAGCGCCCCTCGTCCGGTTCATTCGGCGCACCCTCGTAGATGATCTGGGTCGCGGCATTTTGCATGGGCCCATAGACGATGTAGCTGTGCCCAGTGATCCAGCCCACATCGGCGGTGCACCAATAGACATCTTCAGGCTTCAAGTCGAAGATGTATTTCATGGTCAAATAAGTATACAGCATGTAGCCGGCGGTGGTATGGATGATGCCCTTGGGCTTGCCCGTCGTGCCGCTGGTGTAGAGCAGGAAGAGCATGTCCTCGGCCTCCATTTCCTCGCAGGGGCACTCAATCGGCTGGTCCTGCACCAGGCGGTGATACCAGTGGTCGCGGCCCTCCTTGAAGTGACAGGGAAAGGGGTCACCGTGCGCGCGCTTAACAATCACCACGTCCGTAACGCTCTCCGCGCCTTTGAGTGCCTCATCCACCGTATTTTTAAGCGACAGCACCCGCCCGCGCCGCCAACCTCCATCGGCGGTAATCACACACTTGGCGCCGCAGTCGTTGACGCGGTCGCGAATGGAATCCGCCGAGAAGCCGGCGAAGATCACCGTGTGCACCGCACCGATCCGCGCACAGGCGAGCACCGCCAGTACCAGCTCCGGCACCATCGGTAAATAAATAGCGACCCGATCGCCCTTTTTGATGCCGATCTGTTTCAAGCCGTTGGCAAACTTGCCAACCTCACGATACACATCCTGATAGGTGAGCACCCGGGTGTCACCCGGCTCGCCCTCCCAAATCAGAGCAGCTTTGTTGCGATTGGGACCAGCCAGATGCCGATCCACACAGTTGTGGCAAAGATTGGTGGTCGCACCGGAAAACCACTTGAAAAAGGGAGCCTCCGATTCGTCCAGGACGCTATCCCACTTTTTAAACCAATCCAGCTCTTCAGCTGCTTCCGCCCAAAAGGCCTCCGGGTCCGCGATGCTGCGCTCATACATTTGGCGGTAATCCGCTGCGCTGCCGATGTGCGCTTGAGCCGCAAAATCCGGGTGCGGGTTGAATTTCCGGTTCTCATGCGAGACCGACTCCATCGAGTAATTTTCCTGGGGCATAGTATTAAGGGTGTTTAATTACGAGAATTAAAAAATGTAATAAGAGTCCCTCAGCCAAATAGCGCTCACATCCGGGTCAATCCATTTCGTCTAAAAAAGCTTGCTCCTGCGGCATTCATTTCGTCTGAAAGCTATTGACAAGCATTTCGGGCAGCAGCATCAAGACGTGCTTCTTGCTGGCAGAAGCCAAAATTTAAACATGGAAAATTTCGCAGATCAATGTCTTGACATGGCTCAATCGATCCTGGGTGAGAACCTGGGGGCGATTGGCGAACAGGGGACGATATCCCCCATCGCTGGTGAGTCCAGCCGGATGGATGAACCGGGCCACGCAGCTCTCGCAATCGGGGAGTATTTTCGTGCGACGAACGAAACCAAACTCGGCAACTACGATTTGATCGATCTCTCGGCCCGCTGTATCACGGCGCAGGCCTTTGCGCCGGAGGAAAATGAAAACGGCCTGGCTTATGCGGCCCTGGGCCTACTTTCTTTCAGCCCGGCCAAGGACCGCAATCCCGTCTGGGAGCGGCTGATGGATCCCACCCGTGAGCAGTTGGACCGACTACTGCTCGAACGCAGCGACTACGAAAACCACTATCAGGCCTTCAACATTGCCAAGGCGGTAACACGCTTCAGTCTGGGGCTTTCCAAGAAGGATGAAACCGGGCAGTTGATCGAACGCTTCCTGGAGCGCATTAAGAGCAATTCCTCCGCTGGCTATTTCGATGATGCCGGCGGTGAAGGAGACTCGAAATTACGCGGCTGTTTCGACATCTACGGCGTGTTGAGTTTTGTTTTTATCCGCCAAGCGCTGCAACTACACGCCAACATCAATCTGCGCGAGCGCAAGCTGCCGAGCCTGCGCACCTACTCTCAGAAATACCTGAAGCTCATCCTGGATATCACGCGCCAGGATGGCACCGCATGGGCCTACGGGCGATCACTGGGTGCCTATGGCCAGATGCACTGCATCAGCCTGGTGCTGCAAGCGCTCCGCGACGGATGGATCGCGGACAATGAGCGCGATCTCTACGTCGATGCGGTCCGCCGCCTCTTCATGAATTTCTTTGTCACCTATCTGGATCAGGAGCACGGCTACCTGGTGATTCGAGATGGAGAGCGCAACACCGTGCCCTACCACACGACCCGGATGGCCAATTTTGACGCGGCACGCTACCTCTGCCAGTGGGCACGTCTGGCCCGGTCTGCCGGTGGTAGCGCCGCCCCGAAGAACCCGGTGCCCGCGCGCAAAGTCGCTCGTTTTGTCGGCTTTGACAAAACCCACAAAAAGGAGCAGGGCCTTTTCGTTTATCAGGACCCCAGCACCGGACTCGCTTTTCAGCTCCCGCTAATCGCATCGAGCAAGTATGGTAAAGGCACTTCCGGCTATCTCGCCTTCCCGCACTCGCCGGGAATCTTCGACTGGCCCGTGGATAAATACCTGCCCATCATGCAGCCGGAACTCACCTTTGGCGATAAGGTCATCGTCCCCTCCTTCTACGGGAAGAACATCACCACCAGCATCGGACTGCGCAATGCGCTCAATTTCAAATACGACCAACCGGAGCTGATCACTAAAGACGAGGAGTTTGTCAACGGCCTCGGCAGTTGTAAAGTGACATGGACCTTCAGCAACGGCAAGATCACCTGTGAGTTCAATTTCTCCGTCAAGCAGCAGGTCCAGCTGGACCGGATGCGCTACGTGCTGGCGATTGGTGCGCCACACAGTAGTTACCGGGTAAGCACCGCATTTACGCTGGGCCCGGAAGGCCACCGCACCACTGTCACCAAAGACGACTTTCAGGCCGAGTGGCGCGAACTGGAGACGGTGTCGGATAACGAGGCCTTTCGCACTTACTACGGCAACATGCACTATCTGCAGATCCTCGAACGCGACCGCCCGCTGGTGATGCGCCCCGGTCAGCAGTATCGCTTGGCCCTCTCCTTCGAGCCTGATATCGCCTTCGCCGACGAATAACGAACACGCTGCGGCACCCCCCAGCCATGCTCTCCGTCCGTATTATTCCCTGCCTGGATGTCCACGCCGGACGCGTCGTCAAAGGCGTCAATTTCGTTAACCTCATCGACGCGGGCGACCCGGTCGAACAGGCCAAAGCCTACGAGCAACAAGGCGCCGACGAGCTTGTTTTCCTGGACATCACCGCCTCCAGCGATGAGCGCAATACCATGATCGACGTGGTCGAGCGCACCGCCTCCGAATGTTTCATGCCGCTCACGGTGGGCGGCGGGCTCCGCAACCTGGATAATATCCGCGACATGCTCAATGCTGGCGCGGACAAGCTCAGCCTCAATACTGCTGCCGTGCTGGATCCGGACCTCATTTCAAAAGCTTCCGCCAAATTCGGCAACCAATGCATCGTCGTCGCCATCGACGCCAAAAAAATCGCGGGTGAAAATCGCTGGGAAGTCTTTACCCACGGCGGACGCAAACCCACCGGGCGCGACGCTGTGGCATGGGCCAACGAAGTCGTCGCCCGTGGTGCCGGAGAGATACTCCTCACCAGTATGGATGCCGACGGCACCAAGGCGGGTTATGATAACGCACTCAACCGTGCGATATCCGAAGCCGTTGAGGTGCCCGTCATCGCTTCCGGCGGCGCCGGCACCCTCGATCACCTGGCCGATGCCATCCTGGCAGGTCACGCCAGTGCCGTTCTAGCCGCATCGATCTTCCACTTTGGAACCTACACCATCCAAGAGGCCAAGCAGCACCTGCAGGCGAAAGGTCTGCCGGTCCGGCTCTAGCCATTGGTAAAATGTGCGCACCCGACGACAAGGGGTTGACGCCGAGGGGTTCGCGCAATTTAAAACACGTATATGGATGACTCAACTAACTCGCAAATTAAGCCAAAATATAAACGGATTGTATTAAAGCTGAGTGGCGAAGTGCTTCGCAATGCAGAGGATGGGGAACCGATTGATGCGCGAACGCTAAAATCAATTTGCGAGGAAGTTAAAAAAGTTTACGATATCGGCGTTCAGGTCGGACTCGTGATCGGTGGTGGTAACATCTTTCGCGGCTTGAGTGGTTCTGAAATGCGGGGTGTCGACCGCACGACCGGCGACTACATGGGCATGCTCGCCACGGTAATCAATGGTCTGGCACTGATGGATTGTCTCGAAAAGCTTGGCGTCACGGTCCGCCTGCAAAGTGCGATTCCGATGGATAAGCTGGCGGAGCCCTTTATATTACGACGTGCCACCCGGCATTTGGAGCGGGGGCGAGTGGTGATTTTTGCAGGCGGCACCGGGAACCCCTACTTCTCGACCGACACGACCGCTGCACTCAGAGCCAGCGAGATCGGCGCAGAGATGCTGATGAAGGCGACAAAAGTTGACGGCATTTACAACAAAGATCCAGCCAAGCATAAAGATGCCGTCATGTATGACCATGTGCCTTACATCGATGCCCTGCGCGAACGCTTGCAAGTGATGGATTCCACCGCATTCTCACTTTGCATGGAGAACCAATTGCCGATCCTTGTATTCAGCATGAAGCAACCCGGAGCCATTTACCGGGCAGTCATGGGCGAGAAGATCGGGACATTGGTCGATTAATTTGTGCCTCACACCCCTTCACTTTAACCTGCTTATATCATTATGGAACCAAAGGAAATCCTCAAATCTCTCAGCGAAGACCTTAAAAAAGCGGTCGATCACACACTGCACGAGTTCAGCAGTCTCCATACCGGAAAAGCGACGCCTGCGATGCTCGACGGTGTGCGGGTCCAGGCCTATGGCAGCACTGTTTCCATGAAGGAAGTGGCGGCGGTGACGACTCCCGACGCACGCACGATCATGATCCAACCCTGGGACAAAAGCGTCATCCGCGACATCGAAAAGGCGATCCAGGAAGCCAACCTGGGACTCAACCCCCTCGTTGACGGTGGAATTTTACGCGTCCCGGTGCCCGAACTGACGGGGCAGCGGCGTCAGGAACTGGCGAAGACCGCTGGCACCATGGCCGAAGAAGGCCGGGTGCGCGTGCGGCAAGCCCGCCGCGATGCACTCGATTTACTCAAAGCGGCTAAAAACGACGGCTTGCCCGAAGATGATTTCAAGCGGCACGAAAAAGAGGTGCAAAAAGCTCACGACGACGCCATCAGCGAAATCAACCAGCATCTCAGCCACAAGGAAGAAGACCTAAAAAAGGTGTAGCGACGCGACGACAGCCCTATCGTGCCATCGCTGTCGGCTAGTTTCCAGTATGCCATCTAATAAGTTTTTTCATGCCTCAAACTTTCGAAACTTGTAGCCGAACGCCTTCGCGTTTGGTTGTTCCGGACTTTCAGGCAAGTTCGACCAAAGCCAAAGGGCTTCGGATACATGAAAAAACTTATTGGATCCTCCACTAGGCTCTGACCTGTCATCATGCTACCACTCGCACAAGCCAGGCGCATTGTCATCAAGCTCGGCACCGGAGTGCTGACCTCCGGCATTGGCAATCTGAACACTGCGCGGATTGCCGCATTGTGCGCGAATGTCGATATGCTGCGCAAACGCGGGATTGATGTCATCCTGGTAAGTTCCGGTGCCGTCGGCCTCGGCATGGGTAAACTCGGACTGCATAAGCGGCCCAAAGATCTGGCCAATCTTCAGGCCTGCGCTGCCGTGGGGCAAAGTATACTCATCAACACTTGGCAAAAAGGCTTTGACCCACATGGGCTGATTGTGGCGCAAATCCTCCTGACCCGCGAGGACCTGCGCGCCAAACACCGCCACAACGCTGTTTTTAATACGGTGGAACGCCTGCTGGCACACGGCACCGTCCCCATCGTGAATGAAAACGACACGGTCAGTGCCGTCGAGATACAGTTCGGCGATAACGACACACTCTCCGCGCTGGTTGCGAGTGTGACCAATGCCGACCAACTCTTCATTCTTTCAAATATCCCTGGCTTGATCGATATGCGGGGCAGTGGCGAAGTCGTCCCGCAGGTGGACAAAATCACGCCCGAAATCGAAGCGATGGCACAGGGAACCAACACCGAAACCTCGGTGGGTGGCATGACCAGTAAGCTCTC
>PXBU01000445.1 GCA_003566795.1 Puniceicoccaceae bacterium
ACCACATCGATCTGCGGTGTCAGTCGCGCCTCACTCTTTACCGGGCAATGGATGTCGCGGCATGGTAACCGAACCTTCGTGATGTGGGATACTCCCTGGGAGGAGAGCTTCCCTGCTATTCTACGGGAGAACGGCTACTATCTGGGGCTGGTGGGTAAATGGCACAATCGCCCGTTTCCGAAGGAGGAATTTGATTTTGGGCGAGTGTATCACGGTGTGCATTATTACCGGCTCGACCGGATGGACGAGCACATGGTGCACGTCACCCAGCGGAATGAAATGGACGCGCTGGAATTTTTGCGTCAGCGGCCCAAGGACCAGCCCTTTTGTTTAACTGTGTCGTTTTTTGCGCCACATGCGGAAGACCAGCATCCGCTCCAATTCCTCCCGCAACCGGAGAGTATGAGCCTTTATGCGGGAGTGGAGGTTCCGGTGTCGCCCAACGCGACGCAGAAGGACTGGGAGCGCCTGCCCTATTTCTTCGACGAGAATAACGAGGGGCGCAACCGCTGGCGCTGGCGTTTTGATACGCCGGAAAAGTATCAGTTTATGATGAAGAATTATTTTCGTCTGATCACTGAAATCGATACCACCAGCGGACGGATACTGAGAAAGCTGGCAGAGCAGGGTGCGCTCGAAAACACGCTGGTGATTTTAACCTCGGATAATGGCTTCTACCACGCCGAACATGGCCTGGCCGATAAATGGTATCCGCACGAAGAGAGCATCCGGGTGCCGCTCATCATCAAGGATCCGCGCATGTGCCCGAGCCAGCACGGGACTACCCGGGAGTCGATGGTCTTGAATGTGGATCTGGCGCCCACCATCCTGGCCGCAGCCGGGCTGGATATCCCGTCGGGCGTGCAGGGGCAGGACTTGGCGCCCCTTTACCTCGCGCAGGAGAAGCCTGAGTGGCGCGAAGATTTTTTCTACGAGCACCCGACGCTTCGTAACGTCGACTTCATCCCGGCTTCTGAGGCATTAGTACGCACGGACTGGAAGTATTTCTACTGGCCGGAGCATGGCGTGGAGCAGCTTTTCCACTTGGAGACGGACCCCTACGAGCAAAACGATCTCGCCGCGGATGAGGCGCATCAAGCCAAGCTTGATGCAATGCGAACGCGCTTTAATGAACTGAAAGCAGCTGCCAAGTAGCCTTTCCTTACCTGTTATTATTAAGAGTCATGCGCTACCTTATATTGATCCTTTTCCCCTGCTTTGGCTTCGCGTTGCATTTGGCCGCGACGGTGGCACCACAAACATCGTCGGCGGCTGCGGGTCTGTCGGAGATATCAGATGCGCGAGCTCTAGTCCCGAAATGCTGTGCTCCCTCTCATGCCTTGCGCAGCGCCGGGGCTGGCGATGAGGGGGGCGAGGATCAGGAACTCTCCGCGGCGCGGGCGCACCGGTTTGAGCCGGTCATCCGCGAGGTCGAAGGTTGGACCGTCCATGTTGACCCGGATCTCCTGCCGGGAGGGGCGCATGAGGAGGTCGGGCAGCGCGCCTTGGCGATGCTGCGCAACCACCTCGAGCGCATTACCGTTCTGCTGCCGGAAGCGAAGCTTGAGAAGCTGCGCACTTGCGAGATTTGGATCGAAAACGAGCACCCCATCCTGGGTGGGATGCAATACCACCCCAGCGAGGAGTGGTTAAAGAATCATGGGCATGACCCGCGTTTGACGAAGAAAGTGCACATCACCCGCGCGGAAAATTTGTTTTCCCGGCAACAGATGCTCAAGCATCCCGCCGTCATTTTACATGAGCTGGCGCATGCCTATCACGACTTGTTTCTGGGCTTCGACGAACCCCGTATCCTTGAGGCCTATCGGGCAGCGATGGATGCCGGGATTTATGAAGAAGTCCTGCTCTACACCGGGGACTATGTGCCCCATTACGCCACGACCGATCATAAAGAATACTTCGCCGAAAGCACGGAGGCCTACCTGTATCGTAATGATTTTTATCCCTTCGTCGCCGCTGAGCTGCGAGAGCACGACCCCCGGGGCTATGACTTGATGCAGGAGATTTGGGGACCGCTCAGGGATTAGGGTAGCGGGCAAGGGATTTTTCCTGGGATAGCGGAATTCCCATGCCGTCGAAAGTGTCCAACTAAGCCCAGCGCACCCCGGGGCTCACGGTTTTGGCGGGGCGATAGTTAAAATTTCGTAAAAAGCTAACTATGTGCCCGTAAAAGTTAAAACGTGGTGGTTTTTTGGGAGTTTTTCATTTCCACTAGGCAGCCTTGGTTTGGTTTAAATGATTAGCACCGCTTGGGTTCTGGCCCTGCGAGCGATTCATATTTTCGACCTGAATTCCCTGACTCCCCACTCGCATGAAATTCAATAAAGCTCTGAACGCGTTCTTAGGCATAATGCTGCTGCTTGGCATCGCCGCCTTTCTTTTGGTAAAAAGCCCGGCGCCCGACCCCGACCACCAGAGGGTGGGCCAATCTCCCCACCAAGCTGAAACGCCGCAAGCGTCCCGCGCTGATTCCCCGCTCCCCGCTGATGCCGAACCGCCAAGCGATGTCTTGCCCTCGCCGGTCGCTGCGGATTCCACTACGGGCCTGTTGCAGCCGTCACAAGTAGCCGGTCGGGTCTTTCCGAGTGTCGACCTGGACAATTTGGCTTCCCGCCTGCCCGCTGAGAAATTCGCGGTTTATGAGCGCACACGCCAAGAATTCCCCGAGCTCGATTGGACGGAAATCGCGATGACCCACCAAGCATTCCTCGATAAGCGCGCCGCGTTCCCATTGAATCTCAACGAAGAACAACGCGAAGCCTACGCCGCATGGATCGCCGAAGTCGAGCCCATGAGCCGCTCATTCATCAAACTGCGCGCCGAAGCACATGGGCTGGCTCTTGGCGGCATGGAAGATGATCGTGGCTTCTACATCGAAGGCTTTCGCGACGGTGTCCCTCAGTATGTGGTTACCACCAATGTCGATGCGGCCGAGACCACTGGCGTGAGCTTCGTTCGCTGGAACCCCGATTTCGATCCGGCCCTTGGCGACTCGATCAACGGCAGCGAACTTTACGTAAACGTTAATGATCACGGCGAGATTTTCGAGCACGTCGAATTCCAGCTCCCCGATGAAGGCGGTTCGCGGATCATGGTGAAGGAAACTCCCTGGTATGATAATGGCGACCGCAATCACATGACCCACGTGGCGGGCACGGTGGCGGCATGGGGCTATAACCCGGCTGTGGAGGGCATGGCACCTCGCAGCTGGATCCGCTCGCTAATCCAGCAAAATATCGGGCACATCACCACGTATGCCATGGCCACGCCCGGCCAGGAGATGGGCCTACTCAATCCACGCACTGGCAACCCCCAGTTGCGCTCGGTCGTCGGCAATACCTCGCTGGGCTCAGCCAATCCCTATAATCGCTACAACTCAACGTCGGCTAGCTATGATTCCGTTTTGCGGGACCATCCCTATTACATCCATTTTTACTCAGCAGGAAATTCTGGCAGCCAAGGTTTCGAATCTATCACTGGTGCGCAAAAGGTCGCGAAGAACATGGTCACGATTGGAAATGCGAGTGCCGTTACCCGCGACGAAGACGGTGTGGACACCGGAGGTGGAGGCATCAGGCCCAGCAGCTCCCGCGGACCGACCTATGACGGACGGATCGCTCCCGACTTCACAGGCAATGGGTACAGAGTCCTCTCCACCTGGAATGAGGACGAGAGTAATCTGGCGACCGGTACGTCCATGTCCTCGCCCAATGTGGCGGGTAGTGTGACCTTGCTGATGGACTACGTCCGCCAGCGCTTGCCCCAGCAATACCTGCGCTCCTCCACCTACCGTGCACTGCTCGCCACGACTGCGGATGACCGGGGGAATCCTGGCCCCGACTACACCTACGGCTGGGGCATCGTCAACGTCCATGCTGCCGCCAAAATCATCCGCCGCCAAGCGGATGACCCTGAGCAGCGACTGATCATTGAAGACACGCTCGCGCCCGACCAGACTTGGACGGAAATCTATGCCAGCGACGGCGATGAGCCAATCCGCGTGACCATCGCATGGTTGGATCCGGCCAGTCCGAATACCGACGCGAACTCCCGGGCATCCCGCCTAGTCAACGATCTCGACCTGCGCCTCATCGGCCCGGATGGAACGGAACACATGCCCTACGTTATGCCTTTCACCACTGGCCAAGGCTCGACTCCGGCCTTTGATGAAAGCCTCTACGAAGCCCATGCCGTGCCGGGTGACAACACCACCGATACAGTCGAGCAGGTGCATCTCGCCTTTCCGGAAGAAGGAGTGTACACGGTGCAGGTCACTCACAAGGGGGAGTTGCTGGATGGCGAGGCCCAGCCGTTTTCCGTGGCCGTCGGAGGGATGCATCGGGATTTCGAGGCCTCCATGCAAGTTGCACGCAGTGGTGAGGGCATCAATGTGGGCGGCGTGGATGGAGTCTCCGGAGCCGCTGTCGGCGCGGGGATGGAGCTCACTTATACGATCTCCAATAGCGGCAGTCGCGAACTCGAACTCACCACTCCGGTGAGCATCAGCAGCGAGCAAAATTGCTCGGTCATCGTCGACACGCAGCCCTCCTCGATCGTGGACGGCGGTGAATCCACCGACCTCGTCGCCAGCGTGACTCCAAGCTCGGAGGGCACATGGAGCTTTAAGGTATCGATTGCCAGCAACGACTCCGAGAACGACCCATACCACTGGACCGTCACTGGCCTGGCTGGCTCAATCGAGGCACCGTTGATGATCGTCTCCGGCAGCGAGGGACTCATCGATGTCGGCGAGACGTTCTCTGTATCCGAAAGTGAGGCAGAAGCGGGAATCCAGTTTAGCCATACCATTGCGAATCTCGGTAATAGCGACCTGACGATCTCTGCCCCGGTCACGGCTATCGATCTGGCAAATTGCTCAGTGGTGGTGGACATCCAGCCATCCAGCCCGGTCGCTGCATCCGACGAATCGGAGCTCGTCTTTACCGTCACCCCATCCGCAGCGGGCAACTGGTCGGCCACTGTCTCCATCGCCAGTAACGACGCTGATAAGAGTCCCTACCTGTGGACCATCACCGGCACTGCCAGTAAAATACAGGCCTCTCTGACTCTGGACGAGTTGGAGCAGACCTACGATGGCACCCCACGTGTCGTCACCGCTACCACCTCGCCGCCCGGGCTGGATTATGCGATTACCTACGACGGGGATAGCACCCCGCCCGTCAACGCCGGCAGCTACGCCGTGGTTGGCACCATCACTCAGGCGGGATACGAAGGAGGTGCGACGGGCACCCTGGAGGTCGGCCAAGCTTCTCAAAGTATTGATTTCTCTTTACTTGAGGCGGTCCCCTTCGGTGCAGCTGCATTCGAATTATCCGCTTCGGCCTCCTCCGGTTTACCGCTCACCTTCACCAGTTCGAGTCCTTCCGTGGCTAGCGTCAGCGGCAATGTCGCCACTCCGCATGCCGTGGGTTCCACTACCATCACCGCCTCTCAAGCTGGTAACGCGAACTATGAATCCGCCGAAGTCTCCCAGACCCTCAGCGTGATGGCCGAGGGCCAAGTGGGTGCTGGTGGTGAGGTTGAATTCATCGATGGCTACTACATCCATACCTTCACCGAAGGCGGTGAGTTCGAAGTCGCCGGCGGCACGATGGTCTTCGCCGAGGTGCTGGTGGTCGGCGGCGGCGGTGGCGGTGGCAGCTCCACCAGTTTCAGCAACGCTGGCGGCGGCGGCGGCGGTGCCGGTGGCTTGATCTATCACCAGGCCTTGGAGGTCATGGGCTCACAAACCGTCGTGGTCGGTGCGGCCGGTGCGGCCGCTGGCAGCGGTAACACACCGGGGGGCAATGGCGGTGACTCATCTTTCGGCACGCTCATTGCCCTCGGAGGCGGCGGCGGCTCCGGCGGCAATATGCAGGGTCTCGCCGGCGGCTCCGGCGGCGGCTCCCGCGCCACTTCCGATGGCGGACCTGCGCAGCAACCCACGTCGCCCTCCGGTGGCTTCGGCAATCCGGGTGGCGGCTGGGTTAGTAATGCCGGCGACGGTGCTGGTGGCGGTGGTGGCGCCGGTGGTGCGGCACCCTCGGCACCGCCGCACGTCGCAAACGTCGGTGGTCCCGGCGGCATCGGTCTCGAATTCGATATTACTGGCTCGCCCGCCTTCTACGCCGCCGGCGGCGGTGGGGGAGGCGGGCAGTCCCGGGATTTCGGTATCGGCGGTTCCGACATCGGCGGCAATGGCGCAAACGATGGCACTCCAGCCACCCCCGGCGTTCCACACACTGGCAGCGGTGGTGGCGGCGGCAACAATAGCCGCGTCGGTGCTGACGGTGGATCGGGCATCGTCGTCGTCCGCTATCCGGGCAGTCCGGAGCCGATAACTTACACCGTCACCTTCGAACCGAATGGTGGCACAACACCGGTTCCCACGGACATGCAGGTCACCTTCGAAGCACCCTACGGCACCTTAGCCACCACCAGTCGCCCCCATCACAGCTTCGCGGGTTGGTTCACCACGCCGGAAAGTGGGCAGGAAGTCACCGCGGACACGGTTGTGACTGCGACGGGCAACCACAGCCTCTACGCGCAATGGCTACCCGACACCACGCCCCCGGTCGTGATCTCATTCGACCCGCCTAACGGAGCCTCCGATGTGCCGATCGGCACGCCGCTGGAAATCAACTTCAGCAAGGAAATCGTGGCTGCCACCGGCTTCATCACGCTCAAAAACCTGACCGACGACACCGAGACCGATATCGACATCAGCGATGGCTCCCAAGTCAGTGTCGATGGCACCGCACTCATAATCAACCCGGCAGGCAACCTCGCCAGAGGCGCAACCTACGCCATCCGCATCGGTAGCAACGCCATCGAGGATCTTGCTGGAAACGCCTTCGCCGGAATCGCCGACGATACCACCTGGTCGTTCACAACCTCCGATGCGTCCGTTCTCGTAATGCAAACCACCGGTTGGTCCGACGGCAACGTTGGCAATGTTCCAGACGCTACTGTGCCATTCGACATCGTCAGCACCAACAGCATCCTCATCGCAACCGTTTACATCGACACCGACAACATCAACGTCAGCAACATCCGCTTTGGTGATGGCACAGGTATTGGTAACGGTGATGTGGCGCCGTCCTTATCATTCGAGAATAGCCGCCTGCGCTCCTTCGTTTTCATCAATCCCAGCACCGCCAGTGGCCTTGCGTTTCGATTGGACAGCGCAACCAATTCCGGACTCGGAGTCATTCTTTACGAAGTGTTCGGCGCGGATGCGGATCCTGGCTCGATATCCACGGTCATGGGAGTCAACTCCATCACCACGACCATTCCCGACGAACTGATCGTCAGCTTCGCTGGTAGAAATGCCAACACCGCTCCCACGGTGAACTCGAGCTCGATTTTCACCACGCAAGATGAATCGTATAATGTGATGCGAGGAGGCGGTTCCATCGCTTCCGCCTCCGCCATCGCACCCGCTGTCGGCAGCAACAACATCACATGGGACAGCGCACAGGATGGCCGCATCGCCTATGCCTTCAAGCCCAGTTCCGACCCTGGCCCCGTTCCGTTCGATCGTTTCGAGATCTCACCGATCGCCTCGCCGCAAACTGTCGGGGTGCCCATCACCGGCATCACCATCACCGCGCTGGATGCGGATTCTGAGGTCGCCACCTCCTTCACCGGCACTGTCACCTACGGGGGCACGGCTGGCATCACCGGCACTTCGGCCAACTTTGTAAGCGGTGTGCTGGAGAATGTCAGCATCACTCCGATATCTATTGGGAGTGCTCTG
>PXBU01000387.1 GCA_003566795.1 Puniceicoccaceae bacterium
GAAGTCAATATCACATCCGCGCATTGAATTCGAAAACGGCGTTAATCGTCTCCCTCACATCACCGCGAATGGGCACGTCCAGCACCACCGGCACCGTGACGCCCCGGATCTCGCGCTCGCCCCGGATCTGCGCCTTCACCTCCTGCGCACCCGTCGGAGTTTCCTCAATTCTTAGGCTAAATGACGACATTTTGAGGTCGCGCATCGCCAGTTCCGTGAGTGCCGTCGCGCCCTGCGGGTCGCGCATGATCGCGACGATGTCGCGCCCACCCACAAATTCCTCGGGATTGAGTCGGGCATCCTGCGTCAACCATCCCTGCCGCAGATATTGGAAGCGCCCGCTGGCACCCTCGGTCAGTTGGAAGCCACCCGGTTGCAGCACGATCCGGTTACCTTGAATGCGGAAGGCGACCTCGCCGGAAGCCTTGCCCTCGATCCGCCCGTCAAACTGCGGGAAGAGCGCCGCGATCTGCTCCAACTCCACCGCCTCCATAAACACCCGCACCGAACTGGAAAACGGCGCACGGACCTGCCCGTCCACCACGATGCGAACGTCGCCGCCCATCGCACGGGTCGCGATCTCCAGTGTCAGCGGCGGGCCGTCCTCGGGCGCATCGGTATAACGAAACTGTAGCTGCCCGGAATCAGTCGTAAAGTCGCCTTGTTCAATCGAGCGAAAGCGGAGTGACTGCTGCCCTTTGCTGGCAGGTGGCAGGATGGACGCCAGCTCGACCTCACCGCTCAGCCCCTTGAGCCTGCCCCCGCCCTCAGACCAGACAACCTGCCCCTCGTCCAGACCGATCACCGCCTCCAGCGCATTGGGCAAGCCGCCCTGAACCGATGCGGTCAAACGCGCGCTCTCCAGGCTCGCGCCCGCTCCGGCGAGCGAGGCCGCCCGCAACTCCGTCGAGAGCGAAAGGGTCCGGGCCGCGCCAGCCGCCATGCTGGCCTCCAGCTGCCAGGCTCCCGACGCGCTACCCAGCCCGGTAAAGAGCGACAGCGGGGCGGGCTCGATGCGCAGCACCACTGCCAGCTGCGCCGGGTCGAATTCCGAATGCCAGACTTGCCAATCACCCGCCAGCGACAACTCCAGATCACCCGCGCTCGCACTCACCTCCCCGAGCCCCTCCACGCCGCTGTCACCGTTGAGTTCCCAACCCGCCAGATTCAAATCCAGCTGCTCAAAGCTATCCGCCGAAACCTGGAAGCGATCAAAGGTAAGGTTCAGCTCGTCGTAGCCCGCTATGCCGTCGCCAAGATCCAGCGCGAGCTCACCCAGTTGCGCCCCCTTCCCCCGCAGCTTGAATTCGACTCGGCTGGTCGAGGCCCGCTCGCGCTCCAGCGAGGCCGCCACCCGAGCCAGCATGCCTTCAACGCGCCAGGATCGGATAGCTGGCCCAGCGAAATCAGCGGCAGCCTCGATTGCAACTGGCCCGGTAGAGACATCCAGCCCCTCGGGCCAGGTCACCCAGCCGCGGTCACGTCCCCATGCGAGCCAGTCAGCAGCTGCTACCACTTTGAGCGCGGCGTCCACGCGACCGGACAAGTCCGGCCAGCGCACATCCCCCTGTAGCCTCAACTGCATCCCCGCGCCGTTAAGAGCGAGTTGCGCATCCAAGTGCTCCTGACCCGCTATCTGCCCATCGAGCCCGAAGCTGCGCTCAGCATCGCCCGCCCGCAAGGTGAGCCGCGCATCAACCAAATCGATCTTCTTGACCGGAAACAATTCCGACAGCTGATCCGGCAGCACCCAAGCAGCCGGCTCCACAGCGTCCCCAGGCAAGGCCCAGGTATGCAACAGGTCCACCTCCACTTCCGCCTGCGCCAGTGAGATCTGCTCCAACTCGCGGCGGCGCAAGCCCTCATAGTTGTAGCCCACAACCAAAGTGCCGCCCGAGACCGTCACCCCCTCAAAACGCAGCTGCCCGATCTCGACCTGCAAATCGCGCAAGCCGATTCGTTCCAGCGATAGCTCGGTCGCTTCAAATCCCGCCTCCCGCAGGAACTTTTCCGCCGCCTGCTGCAACAGCGGCGGCCCCCACCAGGGAAAGGTGGCCACACCCAGCCCAGCCAGCAGTGCCAGCAGCAGCCCACAAATCAGCAGATATTTGAAACAGCGGCGCAATCTCAATCCAGTAAAGCCTAAAAGCAGACGACATCAAGCCTATCATCCATTTCAGTGGAGTCTTCATTGTTCCGGTCGGAGAGGCCAGGCAAGGAGTGAGGCGCCAGCCTCACGGAATTACCTGCGCCGATTTGTTCGCTTTTGAGATACTGACAACCTTGGTTCCCGCAGCCAGGTCATGCCATGTTTTACGGTCTCTTCGAAATAGCCACAAGGGGACTGAAATCATCCACAATGCAACAGTGAAAATCTGAACAAACCCCCTATATGCGGATTCTCCAGTAGACAAACCTTTATCGTCATCGGTGGTCACTAAAATATTCATCACGTATTTCCCAAGAGGGAGTCCTCTATTTCGGCTGGAAATAGCTATATAGCAATACATCACCCCCATCTGCACCAGAATCAGAGCCATTGAAATCGTTAGATCATACCACCTCTGCGCATGCCAGGCGGGACCACTCCCCCGCTGCGGCGCGTTTGAACAACACGCCTGCGGTCCCCCTCTCCTGGCCAAGGAGAGGAGCTTTTTTGGGAGGGCCCGGCTCTGTCCGGGCCGCGCAGGCAAGAGCGGGACCGTCCCCACGTTCGCGGCTCGTTGCCTCCGTGGTATAATCCCTGCCGCGCATGAGCTGTGGCCCAGTATCAGATCAAAGGCTTCGATTCATGGTATAGTAAAATGTGGTCAATGCTCCAGCAGCGGGTTCCAGACCTTCTTGAAGCCCAGATCATGGAAATCCTTCACATTCGCAGTTGCAAAGGCGTCCACTCCGCAGGCGATCAGAGTCAGCGCGGTGCGCACATCGAACAAACTTCTCCGCGCAAACTGGGGCGATCCAGCCAAGGCCCAGAGCTGATCGTGCACGAATCGACTCGAAGGCGGAAAACCCGGAACTCTCCAGTTAGGATGTTTTCGATAAGCCTGAATGACCTGCGTTGCCGCTGCCAAGGAAAGTGGCGCCTCCACCACCGCCGGATTGCGCAACAAAAGATACAGCTCCGCCAGCGTAAACTCGCTCACGGCAACGTCGTCATCCGAGGCCAGCGAATGGAGAAAACTGCTTGCCCGCGAGTGCTCCGGTGCCGCCTCGACATAGGCATAGAGCAGTATATTGGCATCAATCGCGATCATTTTTTGGCCCTAATCCTGGTTCCATGTCCTGCATGATCACACCCTTGAGTGCAGAGGCATCCAATCCTTTCCACCCTACCTTGGCGGAACTCGGCGGGCTCCAGTCCTGCCTCGCACCATCGGATCGCTGCGGATAAATTTCCAGCAAGAGTTCCGCACCCCGGCGAAAAGTCTCTGCCATCGACCACTCCCGACCTGCCGCAAACTCCCGCAAGGCCTTGTATTGCTCTTCCGGAACTTGTATTTGAGTTTTAATCATGACATCAATTTAATGGAACATTGATTTGATGTCAAGAGCCTTATCAGGCCACTTGTCCGCCATAGCCTTTGGCGAAGGCGGATCAACCATCATCCTAGATTCAGAAGTCAGAGGTCAGAGAACAGAAGCCAGATGTTGAAGGGCCAGGCCTTGCGGAAAAATCGTTAATCGCCTTTTTGGCGAAGCATGAAATAGCATAACTATCTGGGCATCAATCTCTGTCCTCTGTCTTCCGCCCTCTGACTTCTCTTTTCAGAATCATCCATCACCCCCTGTGTCGGCGTCTCGTTAGCTGCCAGAAAACCGGCGGCCTCGCCACAATACAGCAGCTCGCCGCCGCCATCGCCGCCGGTTGGGCCCAGCTCGACGATCCAGTCGGCCATACGGATGACGTCGGTATCGTGCTCGATGATGAGGATGGTGTTGCCCGCGTCGCGCAGTTTGAAGAGCAGGTCCATCAGACGTTGGATATCGATCCAGTGCAGGCCGGTGGTCGGTTCGTCGAGGATGTAGAGGGTCTGGCCCTGCTGGCGTTTGCTGAGTTCGAGTGAGAGCTTGATGCGCTGGGCCTCGCCGCCGGACAGGGTGGTGGCGGGCTGGCCGAGCTTGATGTAGCCGAGACCGACATCGTTGAGCGTGCGCAGCTTCTCGGCGATGCGGGGCTGTTTGCTGAAGATTTCCAAGGCCTCACTCACGCTCATGTCGAGCACGTCGGCGATGCTGTAGCCCTTGAAACGCACGTCGAGGGTCTCGCGGTTGTAGCGCCTGCCCTGGCAGCTGGGGCACTCACGATACACATCCGCCATAAACTGCATGTCGAGCTTGATGACCCCGTCGCCCTTGCAGCGCTCGCAACGCCCGCCGCTGACATTGAAGCTGAAGCGGCTGGGCTTGTAGCCCCGGATCTTTGCCAGTGATACCTTGGCAAAGAGATCGCGCAGCTGGTCAAAGAGTTTGGTAAAGGTGGCCGGATTCGAGCGCGGGCTGCGACCGATCGGCTCCTGGTCGACCTGAACGACCGAGATGAAGTTATCCAGCCCCTTGATCTGGCGGTGCTTGCCCGGGATGCTCTTAGCGCGGTTGAGGCGGAAGGCGGCGGCCTTGGCCAGGATGTCGTTAATCAGGGTGCTCTTACCCGAGCCTGAAATCCCGCAGACGACCGTCAGCAAGCCGACCGGGAAGCGCACATCAATGTTTTTGAGATTGTGCTCGGTGGCGCCGATCACCTCCAGGCAGTCAGTCTTCGGCCGGAGGGTGTCGGCATTTTTGTCGACTTTCAGCGCACCGCTGAGGAAAGGGCCCGAGCGGCTGGTCTTGGAATCGTAGGACGCTGCGGGCTTGCCCTCGAAGATGAGTTCACCGCCCTCGATGCCGGCACCCGGCCCGAGCTCGATCATGTGATCGGCCGCGCGCATGGTCTCGGCGTCGTGCTCGACTACCACCACCGAGTTGCCCCGATCCCGCAGACCGATGAGCGTCTGAATCAGGCGGCGGTTATCCAGCGGATGCAGCCCGATACTGGGCTCGTCGAGCAAGTACACCACGCCGACCAGCGACATGCCGAGTTGCGTCGCGAGGCGCACGCGCTGCGCCTCACCACCGCTGAGACTGGTGTAGCTGCGGTTGAGCGTCAGATAGTTCAGGCCCACCTCGTTCAGGAAATGCAGGCGCGACTCGAGCCCGTTGACGGCGTCGTGCACACTGCGATAGGCCTCCTTCCCCTGCAAGGTGGCCACAAAAGCCTGTGCGTCACGCAGCGAAAGTTCCAGAAAGTCAGTCACTGCCATGCCCTCAATCAGCACGCTCAGGCTGGCCGCTTGCAGCCGCTTGCCGCCGCAACTGGCGCAGCGGCTACTGGTCTGGTAGGCCATCAGCCGGGCCCGCAAGCCGTCGCTGGAGGTGCTGCGCCGGGTGGCTTCCAGGTCGGCCAACACACCGGGGAAAAGCATCGCTTCCGGCTTGCTGTTGCCGCCCTTGAGTTTAAGGCTAAACAGCCGCTCGCCGGTGCCGTGTAGAATCTGCTGCTGCACCTTGGGCTCCAATTCCTCCCAGGGGAGATTCGGATCGAATGGCAGCTGCTCGGCCAATTGCTTGAGCGTGGCATTGCGCTTAATGATCATCTGCTTGGAGCCGAGGCGCCAGGGCTTGATCGCCCCGTTCTTGATCGACTTGGAGCCGTCCGGCACCAGCAGCTCGGGTTGAAACTGCAGGGTCTCCCCCAGCCCGCCACATTCCGGGCAGGCCCCCTCCGCATGGTTCCAGGAAAAGTAGCGCGGCGATACCGGCGGATAGACCTTGCCACAATTCACGCAGGACAAGCGGTTACTCAGTGAGAACTCACGCCACGCACCACTCGCGCGCTCCTCAACCAAAATTACGGCCCGGTCATCACCCTCGCTGAAGGCCAGTTCCAGCGAGTCGGCCAGGCGGCTGCGTTGATCCTGCCGCAAGACAATCCGGTCGACCACGATTTCGACCGTGATCTCGGCCGCCTTGGAGTCGATCAGATCGCGCTCGTCCAAACGCCGCACTTCCCCATTCAGCCGCACCCGCTGAAAGCCCCGCTGCTGCAGGCGGGGCAATTCCTCGCGCAGCAGCGCAGGCCGGGCCGTCATCCAGGGCGCCAGAATCATCAGGCGGCTGCCCTCCGGCTCAGCAAAAATCCGCGCCAAGCAGTCGTCCAGCGAGCGGCGTTCGATTAAGCCGCCGTCATCCGGGCAGTAGGCCGTCCCGCAAACCGCCCACAGCACCCGCGCGTAATCGGCGATCTCCGTCACCGTCGCGACCGTGCTGCGCGGATTGGCCCCGCCGCCGGAACGCTGCTCCAGCGCAATCACCGGCGACAAACCCTGAATGAAATCCACATCCGGTCGCGGGATCTGCTCCAACACGCTGCGGGCCTTAGTGGAAAGACTGTCGATGTACTTGCGGTAGCCCTCGGCGTAGATGGTATCAAATGCCAACGAGGACTTGCCCGATCCGCTCATTCCGGTGATCACCACCAATTGGTTACGCGGGATCTCAAGATTGATATCCTTGAGGTTGTGCTCCCGTGCGCCCTTAACACTGATTGACTCGGTTTGCGATATATGGGGAGGGCTCATTGACACAGAGACGATGCTTATAAACGAACAATCAAGCTTAGGCAAGCACCTGAAAACTAAAGTTTAAATACGGTTGAAATTGGTTGTCAGCTTAGTGTAACAAGCTATTTTACAATACAAATTATGAGTAAACGAACAATTCCAATCCTCTATATTAAAGACGGCTGCCCCTGGTGCCGCGAAGCACTCTCCTTCTTCAATAGTCAAGGCGTCGAACTCGACGTGCGCGATGTGAACGAGAACGCCAAGGACATGGATGCCATGGTTTCCGTCAGCGGCCAGACCAAGACGCCGACCTTTGAGTATGAGGATTTCGTGGTGGCCGACTTTGATGTCGACGAGTTTCTGGCTGAGCTAAGTGAATTCCCCGAGGTGCGCCAGAAGCTGGGCATCAGCGACGAGGAGAATTAAGCCTGCATGCGCCCTCGGCGGCCCCAGCTGGTCGCGCGGCATTCAGCGTCTCCCCGGATGAATTGGCGCAGCATCCCACTGCTCAATTTCATCGCTGCTTTTAATCATCATCCCACACAATAAAACGACCCCCTCCCATGCAAAAATACATCGATTACATTAACAGCTTCAATGGCAACATTCTACTCGGCTGTGACGGCTTCGTGGATGAGACCTATGAGATCGTCGAGGAGCGCAAGAGTCAGACCGACTACACTGCGATGAAGCAGCTCAAACAGTTTGGTGAGCTGCTGGTGGAGCGAGCCGATGGCGGCGTCGGTGTGGAACTGGTCTGGAAGCGGCGCTGCGAAGGCGGCTGCGGGATCAATACCGGACGCATCGCCGCCTGCCTGGGCATCAAGCCCATCCTGCCCGGCCTCTATGGCGATCAGGCAATCGACCCGGCCTTCGAAGAGTTTAAGGACAGCTGCGAAATCCTCAGTCTGGGCGACCCCGCCCTGACCATCGCGCTGGAATTCCCCGATGGGAAGGTCTTGATGAGCGACCTCAAGGCCGTCTCCAACCTCACCTGGGCCGATGTCGAGCGACGCCTGGGCGAAGCCAAGCTCAAGGAAATTTTTGCCGATCTGGATATCCTTGGCCTGGGTTACTGGTCGCTCACCGCTAACTTTGATGACATCTTCAAAGGCTTCATGGCCCAGTGCGAACACGATAACCCGCCCAAGCGGATGTTCTTCGACTTCGCCGA
>PXBU01000182.1 GCA_003566795.1 Puniceicoccaceae bacterium
GTAGCCGAAGCCCTTCGGCTTTGGTCGAACCGCCCGGAAAGTGCGCAACCACCAAACGCGAAGGCGTTCGGCTACAAGTTTCGAAAGTCGAGGGCATGAAAAAACTTATTTGATGAAGCACCAGGGGCTTTGCGCTGCGATGCCCGCTCAAGTCGGAGGTCAGGTATCGTGCCATTGCTACGGCCCCATTTATGAAAAACTTATTTGATGCGCCACGCGCATCGAACCACATTCAGCCCCTGCCGCTCACCACAACTCCCAACACCTTCCATGATCATCGATTGCCACACGCATTGCTACCCGGCGGATATCGCGGCCCAGCCCCGGGCCTGGGCGGAGGCACATGGCGAGTTGCACTGGGCCGATCTCGTTGCTCCGATCGGACGCAAAAGCATCCAGGGCTGGGCGGGCCCGGAAGAATTCCTCGCTGCAATGGATGCCGCTGGCGTGGACCGCGCGGTGCTGCTGGGCTGGTATTGGCAGCATGAATCCACCTGCCGCTGGCACAACGAGGTGATCGCGGAGTGGGTGCGCACCGCGCCGGAGCGCTTCATCGGCTTTGCCTCCATCCTGCCGAACGAGAACGTGCTGGCGCAACTGGCGGCGGCCGAGTCCCTGGGCCTGTGCGGTGTCGGCGAGCTGCACCCTGGCGTGCAGGGCTTTGACTCGCAGAGCAAATATTGGCGCACCATGGCGCAGTGGTGTGCGCAGCATGACTGGCCCGTCAATTGCCATGCGACCGCCGAAGACGGCAAAGACCACCCCCTGGCAATCGCGACCCCACTAAAAGATTACCTGCGCATGGCGCAACACGCGCCGGCACTAAAGCTGATTTTGGCCCACTGGGGCGGTGGGCTGCCGCTGCGGGAGGGCGTGCATTTACCAGCGAACATCTACGTCGATTGTGCGGCCAGTCCCCTGCTCTATCCAGATTCCCCCGTGCGTCGGGTGATCGATGCGATCGGCGCCGAGCGGGTGCTTTACGGCTCCGACTACCCATTGCGCCTCTACCCCCGTCAGCAACTGCAGGCTGAAATGACGCGTTTCCTCGCAAGTATCCGCCAAGATTCGACACTCTCACCAACGGAGCGATCCGCCATACTCGGGCAAAATATGAATCGGCTTCTGCCGCGATAAATGAAAAACCGGGCAAGCGAATCTTGAAAATTTGCATCAACCCACTCATCTTCCAACACCATGAATGCCCGTCATCTGCGCCACCGCCTGGAAAAAGCCGCCAAACTGCTCGTCATCGTCCAAAAGCACACACCGGAGGTCAGTTGTAACTTTGATGAGGATAAAGGGAACGAGGGGCACCTCATCCTCGACTTTGCGGGCAGTGGCATGAGCCGCTCGAAAATGAAATCCTTGGGTGAGGACTTGGAGAGCCGCGACTACACCTTCACCGAAAAGAAGAGCCCATGGCTGGGACAAATCACCTATACCGGGCGTGCCAAGGAGAAGCCAACGATCGTCATCACGCTGCCGATCAATCAGGACCGCCTGGCGATCAACGAAGCCGAGCCGGAAAAGCCCTACCGCTTCACCGGAGCGTAAGAGCCAGTCGAATCAGATCCAGTTCTCCCCATTTGACTTGATCGCCTTGGCCAACTCACGGGCAAAGAAGGGGCCGCGATAGACCCAACCGGTGTAGACTTGGATCAACGAAGCACCGGCATCAATCTTCTCGCCTGCCGACTCGGCCGAATCAATCCCCCCCACACCGATAATGGGCAGCTTGCCGGAAGTGCTCTTGTAGATGTAGTTAATCACATCGGTGGAACGCTTACGGATAAACCCGCCGCCGCTCAGCCCGCCCGTCTCTGAGCCGGGAAAACCGGCTGGGCGCTGAATGGTGGTATTGGTCGCAATGATCCCGTCATATTTCAGATCCAGCAACACCTCTAGAATCACATCAATCTCACGGAAGCTCAGATCCGGTGCTATCTTCAGTAAAAGCGGGTGCGCGGCACGCCCCAACTTTTTCGCATGACCCAAATTCTCCTTGCGCAGTGCTGCGAGTAAGCCCCGCAGATGGGTCTCGGACTGGAGATCGCGCAGGCCCGCGGTATTGGGACTGCTTATGTTGACCGTGAAATAATCCGCCTGATCCGCCAGCTTGCGGAAACAAGCAATGTAGTCATCCACCGCCTTGTCCAGCGGCGTCGCCTTGGCCTTGCCGATGTTCACCCCAACTGGCACTCCCCGCTTCCCT
This sequence comes from Puniceicoccaceae bacterium, assembly GCA_003566795.1. Classification (GTDB taxonomy): domain Bacteria; phylum Verrucomicrobiota; class Verrucomicrobiia; order Opitutales; family Coraliomargaritaceae; genus Coraliomargarita_B. Next base: position 2,216 of record PXBU01000182.1, read on the forward strand.
TTCGGGTAGTTTTTGGCCAATGCCTTCAGCATCACATCAGCACCCCGGTTATTGAAGCCCATCCGATTCACCAGCGCATGGTATTCCGGATAGCGAAAGAGCCGCGGCTGTGGGTTACCAGGTTGACCTTCAGGGGTGACTGTGCCCACCTCGACATGCCCGAAGCCGAGCGCCTCGATCGCCCGCGGGAATTCCCCGTCTTTGTCCATCCCGGCCGCGAGGCCAACACGGTTGGGGAACTCCAGCCCAAATAGCCTCACCGGCTTATCTTCCCGCACTAAATTGTACGACCGTAAGAGCTTACAAAGCGTTGGTAATGCGCTGAGCGCCATCAAAGCCGTTCGACCACGGTCGTGAGCTTGCTCCGGGTCCATGCGGAACAAAACCGGTCGAATCATTTTCTCGTAAATAAATGCCATGCTTCCTTTTCTAGCTAAAAAACAGGAAGCTAACAGCACCAACAATCAAAACAATTAAAAAGAAGTCTTGGTAATTTTGGCCGAAAGCACTTTACAAAGGCGATTCGGTGAATTTACCCCTTGATTCCTGAGAACTAAACCCCAACACATCAGACCAACAAACAACACTGCAACAATCTATGGCACAACCGACTTCTAAATTAACTTGGTGTAAAGCACGCTTCGGCGAGGACATGAACTGGTGGGTCCAGGAAACAAGTGATCCCGTGCACTGGGATGTCGATGGCCTGGGAATCATCGACCCACGCCAATTTCAGCACATCACCGAATTGCTCGAACCACTCCAGGAGTATGGCCTGCAACCAGAGTTGGTGGATAATGCCTTTTACTCATTTGCGATCGATAAGATTGAGAAAGACAAGACCGTGCTACTCAAGCGCATCAAAGACAGCATCCTGGAAAGTGAAGAGCAGCTCTTCGCCCTGCCGGATGTGCTGGATGATGACAAGGGGCCTTACGCGGATTTGCTGAACCACTTGACCAAACTCCGGATCAAGATGCTCAACGATCTGATTGATTTCTCCCAAACCCTGACCGTCGAAGAGCTCGAGGAGGAAATCCGTGAGCAACAGACCGGCGACTACATGGAGGGAAGAATCACCCACTTTTTCACCGAAATCACCACCATCCTCGAATACGTCCCAGAAGGGTTTGAACTCGAGGAGGACGACCCCTCCCCCAAATCGGAAGAAGAGGAACTCGAAAGGGACCTCAACGACATCGATACCAGCGATGTGGATGAGAAAATCGAGGAGGACGATACCATGAAATGGGACGAGGAAGAGGAAGAGGATGAGGATGTAACAGATGACGACTACGAAGAAACCACCTCTCCTCCCACTGAGGACAAAAAATAAGGCAGTCCGGTCGCATGCTCGAAAATCTCACAGATAAGCTTGGAAAAGCTCTCCGCAACATCCGGGGCACCGGCAAGTTGACGGAGGAAAATATGACTGAGGCCTTGAAGGAGGTCCGGCAGGCTCTGCTTGCTGCCGATGTCCACTTCAAGGTGGCCCGGCAATTCGTCACCGATGTCAAGGAGCAGTGCGTCGGCCAGGAAGTGCTCAAATCCGTCACGCCGGGACAACAGGTAGTCAAGATCATCCACGACGAGCTGGTCAAGCTGCTGGGTGAAGGCACGACTGAACTGGAGGACAAGAAACCGCTCCGCATCATGATGGTCGGCCTCCATGGTTCGGGCAAGACCACCAGTTCCGGCAAGCTCGCCCGCTATCTGGCCAAGAAGCGCGACTACCGCCCCGCCCTCGTCGCCTGCGATGTCTACCGCCCGGCCGCCATCGACCAACTCGAACGACTGGCCGAGAATGAAGGCTGCGCTTTTTACGGCGACCGCAATGAAAAGAATGTCGTCAAAATCGGCCAGCGCGGCCTGGATGCCGCCAAGCAAGCCGACGCCAACCTGATCATCTTCGACACCGCCGGGCGACTCCAGATCGACGGCGACCTCATCGAGGAAATCAAAGATCTGAAAAAAGCCATCCAGCCCGATGAAATCCTCCTGGTGGCCGACGCCGCCCTCGGCCAGGAAGCGGTCAACGTGGCCAAGCATTTTCACGAGGCGGTGCAGTGCACCGGCATCATCCTGACCAAACTCGACGGCGACGCCCGCGGCGGTGCCGCCCTTTCCATGAAGTCCATCTCCAACGTGCCCATCAAGTTTATGGGCACGGGCGAAAAGCCGGACGAGTTTGATGTCTTTCACCCCGACCGCATGGCCTCACGCATCCTCGGGATGGGCGACGTGGTCTCGCTGGTCGAAAAGGCCCAGGATACCATCGACGAAAAGGAAGCCGAGCGCATGGCGGAGAAAATGCGGAAGGCCGACTTCAACCTGGAGGACTTCCTGCAGCAAATGCAGCAGGTCAAAAAGATGGGTTCGCTCGGCTCCATCATGGGCATGATGCCCGGCATGAGCGGCGTCGAAATCGGCGAATCCGAGGAAAAGAAAATGGCCCGCACCGAGGCCATCATCCTTTCCATGACGCCTCAAGAGCGCCAGACCCCGCGCCTCCTGCGCGGCAGCCGCCTCAAGCGTATCGCCAACGGCTCCGGCGTGCAGGTGCGCGACGTCAACGCCCTGCTCAAGCAGTTCGGCCAAATGCAAAAAATGATGAAGATGATGCGCGGCGGCAAAAAAGGCAAAAAGATGATGCAAGCCATGCAAGCCCAGATGGGCGACGGCGGCGGCCTACCCAAACTGCCGGGGATGTGAGACTCGGGTATCAATGCCCTAGCAAAAGCACTGCCCTGTATTCTGCAAGTATAGGAGCAGACCACGCCAGACGTATCTTACCTTCGACTGCGGCACGCAGAATCCTGTCACAAGTGCCTCCAGCTGACATTGCTGCCGCAACCAAGACATTTGTGTCGATGACCCATGCTGGTAATGCCTTTCCCACTACTTAGCGGACTGGGTTTTACGCCGCTCTTTACGCATGGTCGAAATTTAATTATTGATTGCTTCCATACCCAAGGTCGATGCACCGGTGGCGCCGCTTCGACTTGAGCGGCATCCAAGGCGCGACCGAGCAAAAGACGGCGCAAACTATCGAGATCCGCCTCAGGTATCTGTGTCTGTCCCTAAAGGAACTCTAATCCGCTTATCCTCAATGTGCGCTGATTTCCAAAAAATATCAGAGTTCAATGTTTTCTTCGAATGATCACACACATTGCTGCCAGAAGTTGGCCTCAAGGAGATGTCGCCAATCCACGAGAAAATTAAATTCCAGGTTACAGACCCGGCTCCGGGATTCCTGTAAAGTGCGTTCGAACCTCCGCTCCTTGCAGCGGGCGTTCGCGAACGGGCCGGACGCTCTGGCCTACAAACTGATAAGATCAAGAAAAGAGACCATGGCAAAATCGAATAAAATGAGCAAACCGGCCGCAGCCCGTATCCAGAAGGCAAATGCCCCAAAGAACGGCGGACAAACACCGATAGGCAGCTTCCCCGCACGCGCACAGCGTGCCGGGGCAAGAAATGCCAAAGGTGGCAAGTAGCTGACGGCTGATTCATCATGATCCATGCATGGGTGCAGGCGGGATCCGTCTGCACTCATTTTGTTTACAGGCCTCGATTCGACCCTCGTAAAAGCGGTGCAAAGGAAACTCCGGCGAAGTCAGCTCGCTGAGGATCGGCAAACAGCGGGCGGCGTGTTCCTGAAGGATGCGGGCCAGACCATAACCCCACTGGATTTCCAACTGAAAATCCGACCAGGGATCCGACACTCCCTCCAACTCAGCCAATGCTTGGCGGAGCCGCTTCCACGAGATCATTTTGCAGTTCGCAGCGCTCCATTCACCCGGCTTCGGTTTGGCATTCGCCCAATTACGCACCACTTGTTCGCCTTCGGCTCCATCCGGCGAATCGGTCTTGTTAAAATCCGCTTTCTCGGCGAGCTGTCCCCAAGTCTCGCAGCCAGCTTTGTCAGCGAACCAACGCCAAAAGCACCACATCGGATAGCGAATCGAGCCCTCCTGATCTGAGGGAACGAATGCACCCGCACGTGGAGCCACAACACTGCCACGCATATTCGCGACGTCTTCTTCGTAAGCGGCCAGATAGAGCATGAACGCATGTTGCTCGATAAGCATCCCTGTCGCGGAGCGCCTTTCCGACTCGTTGCGGCTCGCCGGGATATTCTGGAAAACCTCTACCATTGCGACAAAAGAGGATATAAACCCACGCAAGCCCTTCGATAGGCTCAGGGCATTCGACGCACACGAAATCTTCAGGCAAGTTAATGGCTCATTGTAGTTTTGCACTCTGCTGGCCTGCCATGAGCAAGCGAAGCGCGTCGAAGAATGACCCTGTAGGCCCTTCGACTGGGCTCAGGGCATTCGACGCTGATAGCGTTCCTTGTTTAATATGAGTAATTCGAGTCATCGTGGCCTGCCATGAGCAAATGTAGCGTAGCGGAATGCGTCGAATGGCGGAGAGGGAGGGACGCGAACAGAGTTTCCTTAAGTCCTTGTAATCAATATATTAGCGATTTATCAAAAAATGCAGTTAAGGCATAATTAAGGCACTTGAGTTGCATTGGGCGGATTCTGATGGTTCTTGATCGGGAGTTTTAGTTTCTTCTGGCTCCTCTGTGATGCGGAGGCGGCCTAAGTGGTGGGATGGTTTGAATAGATGCATTGGCTTCATTGGGCTTCCGCCTGTCCGTGGAGATTGAGGGGTTGTGGTTCGGAGGCGGTGTTGGTGTGGATTTGGATCGATCCGTTGTGGGTGAGGGAGGCGGTGGGATTGAAGTGGATGTCAATTTGCTTGATTTCACCGGGGGCGAGGGTGCCGGTCCAAGGCTCGCCGGTGAAGCCAAGGGGGTAGTCGATTCGGAGGATGTGGAGATCGGCGGTGCCGGGGTTTGTAATTTGCACGGTGCGGGTGGCGGTTTCTCCGACAGCGACGGTGCCGAAATCAAGGACGGGGTCTTCAGTTTGGAGGGAGATTTGCGGATAGTGGGGGGTTACGTTGAGATCCTCAGGCACGGAGACTTGCACTTTGAAGAAGCCGTGATCGGTGGGTTCTGCGAGGTGGAACTCGAAGACTCCGCCGTCGCCCTGGGGGGTGAGGGTGGCGTGCTCCAGGGGGGTCCAGCTTCCGGGTGCGAGGGTTTCACTGAACATCAGGGAGTAGAGGCGCTGGGTGGAGAGCGGGGAGAAATGAATGCGATGGAGCGGGCCGGGTTCGATGACGTCGACCTGAAAGCGGCTGGCGGGGTCGAAGGGTGAGAGGTCGGCGACGAAGGCTTTCCAGTTGGGCACGCCGTTGCCGCTGCTGTCCATCCAGTCGAGTTGATCGAGGGGAATTCCGTATTGGAGGAGGTTGTGCTGGGCATACCACTCGGCGGGCACCGAGCGCCCGGAGATGAAGTGGGCGGTGATTTCGGTGAGGTCAGCGAGAGCGATATCACGGCGTGGGTTCTCGCGGGAGCCGTCGCTCCAGTGGGAGAAGTGTGCGCCCGTCGAGGGAATGGCGTGAACCGCTGCGCCCCATTCTCCGACTTGCAGGGTCTGGCTGGTTTCGCCGGAGA
>PXBU01000078.1 GCA_003566795.1 Puniceicoccaceae bacterium
CATCGTGCTGATAGGAAATTCAATTTCATCGTCGGAGATCATTCCATTGAAAATCGCCCTTGGCAAGGCAAATTTCGGCGGAGCTTGCGGCGTTCGGTCAAGCTGGGCTGATAGGAAATTCAATTTCATCGTCGGGCTGATAGGAAATTCAATTTCATCGTGCTTCGCGCAGATAACGGATGGTGGCATCGACCGCGGTGAACAGTTCCTCCTGGTTTACTTCGAGGTCGAAATCGGCCAGCTTCTGCATCAGCTCGGCTGGAGTGCGGGTCGAGGTGTTTGTAATGAAGCGAAAAGGCAGTCCCCGTCTGCGCAGTTCTGCCAGGGTTTCCACCGCCCCGTCGATGCGCTGGCCGCCGACATAAAAGACGCCGTCGAGGTCCAGCAACAGCCCCTGAATTTTGATGGGTTGGCTCATCATTCAGGGTACCACGCAACAACTTGCGTGCCAAGTTGGGGCGGTGGATAATTTTGTCAGCGATCTGCTGTTTTACAGGTCGCGAAAGCTGCCGCAGCGCAGCATGGTGGCACCGAAGTAGGGATTGGCCAGTTGGCCTTCGGACTGCAGCCAGGAGGCACCCTGATTGTCGAAAGCCATCGGGCAGTGGGCGAGGCGCACGCCGTCTTCAACGCCGTGTTCTCTGGCGGCTGCGATCAGATGGTCGCTGACCGGTTCGAAATAGCTGCGGGCGCTCTCAATGTCTTCGGCCTCGGCGAGGGAGCGAGCTGCTTCCAGCTCGGTTTGCCGGTGGATAATCGCGGCGTTTTCGGCAACTCCGTCCATGGTATCCGCCGCGAGCGCAGTCTGGACTGCAAGGTAGGCCTGCAGGGCTTCGTCCGGGATGGCATGGGCATGCTCCTGGCTGGCTGCTTCATGCTCGTGGCTGTGGGAGCCAGAATGCTCGTGAGCGTGGGAATCGCTATGGTCGCTGCAACCAGCGAGCAATGGCGATGCTGCGGCCAGCATAAAGGCGAGCAGCGAAACAGGGAAAAGAAGGGATCGGTTGGATTTCATAGATGTTTAGATTCGAAGTTATATTGGTATTCCGAGTGTGTGACTGTGTTTAAACGCGCTTTTAGAGGGTATCCCTTGGATTTTTTTTTGTAAAATGAACAGGGCCGGACCGGTCGGTGGACGCGGTCCGGGGTCTGTTCAATTGTAGCCTTACTCTGCCGTTTCTGCAGTTCGGTGAATGAACTGGTTCCGGGAGCGGGGGCCGACCCGGACGCGGACGCAATCGTCGCTGTGAACCGGCTGATCCAATGAGGTGGCTGCTTCGACATGGAGGGTGCGGGGGCTTCCTCCACCGGCGCGGTGTTGGTGGCGGATTACACGCCGGGTTTCCGTTTCCCCTGTGCGGGCTTCGTTGAGCGTAATTTCGTCCTGAGCTTTCTGACTCGATCCGCTTGCTTCGGCGGACGCCATGGTCGGACCTGCGATGAGTGTCGTGAGGGCCAAAGTGGAAATGGACAGCAGTTTATATGAGGTTTTCATTGGTTTACTTTCGTTGATTGAGGTTTGTGGCGAGGAACTTCCTGTGCCTCGTTGTGACCGTTATACGCATCTTTTTCGGTGACCCCTTATTAATTCGGACAACTGTGTCGGAATTCGTGCTTTTGTTAAGTGGCTTGGCAGAAAGGCCGTAGCGCGCGTTTTATTTTTAATATTTAGTAAGGGGTTCTCACGATTTGGGCGTTGAAGAGCACTATCGAACGTTCCCCATGGAGAAATTGATGATATCGATCACAGAAATATGAAAGCGGTCCCCACTTCTACAGGTTGTCGACTTTTGCCGCAGTGCCGAAGCCTCTTCGGCATGGCGATCCTGCTTGCGGGGTTTATTTGGACCGCACCAGCTGCGCAAGCGGACGCGGAGTCCAGTCAGGCCGCGATCGAGCAGCTGGTCCGGGATGCCTACGCGAACAGTCCCGAGCTGCGTGCGGCCTATGCGCGTTGGCAATCCGCCTTCGAACGCATCCCTCAGGCTGAGTCCCTGCCGGATCCAACTGTGGTCTACGGCTATTTTGTCGAGCGCATGGATACGCGGCAGATCTTTCGGGTGGAGCAAATGTTCCCCGGCTTTGGCAAGCGTGGTTTGCGCGGGGAAGTCGCCGGTGAAGCGGCTGCAGCGGCTGCAGACGGGCTCGAAGCGGCGGCGGCGGATGTACGCAAGCAGGTGATTCAGGCGTCTGCCAGCTATATTCTGGCACGGCGGGCGGTGACTTTGATGGAAGACAACCTGGATCTGCTGGAACAGCTGGAGCGTGTTGCCCGTCAGCGTTATCGAATTGGCGAAGCCTCGCAAGCCGACGTCCTGCGGTTGGAGAGTGAAAGGGAAAGTCTGCAGATCGAACTGCAGAGCTGGCAGGAACGGGAGCCGGCCCTGCGTGCACGAGTCAATGCGGTTGTCGGGCGCGCCGCGGATAGGCCATTGCCGGAGATGAATGAGCTTCCGCCGTTGCCCGATCCGTCAGGGCTGCGGTCAGAGTCCCTCGACCAGCGCATTGCCCGCAATCCAGATCTGCGTGCCGGAGAGGCTCGTATTCGCCAGGCGGAGCGATCCCGGGAACTGGCGCAGCGCGAATCGCGGTCGGATTTTATGGTCGGACTGGAGTACATGGACAATCGCGGTATGGCTGCGGATGAGGTGATGGCGATGGTTTCGGTTTCGATCCCGCTGTGGCGGGGCCGCTACCGGGCTCTGCGCGAGGAGCGAGCCGCCGATCTGAGAGCCGCTGAGGCCGATTACCAGGCCAGTTATAACCGGATTGAGGCCGATGCACAGATGGCGCTCTACGAGGTGGAGGACGCTGTGCGCCGGGTCAACCTTTTCGCCGACGGGCTATTGCCGCGGGCGCAGCAAACTTTATCGATCGTGGAGCAGGATTACCGCACCGGCAATGCCTCCTTTCTCGACTTATTGGGCGCCCAGCGGTCCCTGCTCGATCTCGAGTTGGAATGGTTGCGGGCACGCACCGACGCGGTCCTGCGGGCTGCGGAATGGGAGCGGCTGACAGAAGCCGGTGCCAAGTCCGGAAACTGGATTCAAAGCGCTGGAGAGCGGCGCTAACCGAAGCAAATTTTATTACTTAGAACATGAAGGACTGGATGAAATCCAAAGCAATCTTGTTGGTCGTCGTTGTGGCGGCCTTTATAGCTGGCTGGCTGCTCTCCCCCTCGGGGAATGACCACGGCGAAGCAAATGGCGAACCGGCGGCCTCGGAAGCATCCGGGGAGACCACCTGGACCTGCTCCATGCACCCGCAGGTTCGGCAGCCGGATCCAGGGAGTTGTCCCATCTGTGGCATGGATCTTATCCCGTTGACGGACGACGACGAACCGGACACGGGCGATCTTCCCCAGCTGCGTCTGAGTGAGCGCGCCGTTGCGCTGATGAACATTCGCACGGTACCTGTGCGACGGCATGAGGCCCGTGCAGAGTTGCGCCTGCCTGGACGTATTGAGGCGGATGAAACTCGTCTGTCCGTGGTTCCCGCGTGGTTTTCTGGTCGGGTTGACCAGTTGACGGCCAATTACACCGGGACACACGTTGCCAAAGGGGACCCAGTGATGGAAATTTACAGCCCTGAGCTGTTTGGCTCACAGGAGGAATACCTGCAGGCCTTGCGCAACTATGAACGGCGCGGCGATGAGACCTCGCAGTTCCTGCTCGAGGGAGCGCGGGAAAAACTTCAGCTTCTGGGGCTGAGTGAAGACCAGATAGACGAAATCGAGCGCTCCGGTCAGCCCACGACCCACCTCACTTTTTCTTCTCCGGCATCCGGGTTTGTCCTCGAGCGTCAAGTGACGGCGGGACAGTATGTTCAAACGGGGACGCCCCTTTACACCCTTGCGGAACTCTCGCAGGTCTGGGTTGAGCTGGAGGCGTTTGAATCCGAATTGGAGCTGTTGCGAGTGGGTCAACCGGTTGCGATTGGCTTGACGGCATTTCCCGGCGAAACCTTCGATGGGGAGATTGCCTTTATCGATCCTGAAGTTAACCGACAAAAGCGCAGCGCCCGGGTTCGGGTCAATTTGGCAAACGAACACTTTCGGCTCAAGCCGGGTATGCTTGCCGTGGGTACGGTGACGGCCCGGGTGGACGACTCTGGTGAGGCCATGGACGAGGACGGGGGAACCGATCCGCTCGTTGTGCCGGCGACGGCACCACTGTTCACTGGTAAGCGATCGCTGGTGTATGTGCGCACGGAGGATGCCGACCGACCCACTTTTGAAGCCCGCCAGGTGACCCTCGGTCGCCGGATGGGCGAGGTCTATCCGGTCAAAGATGGATTGGCGGAAGGCGATCTGGTAGTGGTCAACGGACAATTCAAGATCGACAGCGAGCTGCAGATAAGGGGCCGTCCAAGTATGATGGCTCCGGAGGGTGGTGACGCTCCAGGACACGATCATGGAGACACTGCAGGCCAAACCCACGATGGCGGAGCCGCTGCAGCCGAAGAGGATCCGCGTGAGGATCCGCAGCGGCAGGACTTCGCCGATGATGTGGATGTTGAATTTGCTGCGGAGTTGGAGCCTTTGATTGACGGATACCTTGGAATTACCGAGGGCTTGGCGGCCGATGACCTGGAGGCGGCCGCAGATGGCTTGAAGAAGCTGCACGACCAACTGTTGGCCATCGGCCAGCACCGTATGTCAGGTGACGCCCACGTGGCATGGATGGAAACGTATGAGGAGATCCACGACGTGACTCATAAAATGGTCGACCCGGCAAGTATCGAAAATTTCCGCGCACACCTGCAGGCGTTGACCCGGTTGATCGAATCGGTCCATGTCAACTTTGGCGCCGGCCTGCTGCCCGTACTCAACCGGACTTACTGTCCGATGGTTGACGGTGACCAGATTGGTACCTGGCTGCAACGCGGCGATACGGTTCGCAATCCATATTTCGGTTCATCCATGCTCAGTTGCGGAGACATCTTTGGGCAACTCGGAAACCACGAAGCACATTGACGATGGCACGATTTCTACGTTTTTTTCTCGAGCAGAAGCTGGTCGTAGCCCTGCTCACGTTGGTTCTGATTGGCTGGGGTATCACAGTGGCTCCCTTCGATTGGGAAATCGACTGGATGCCCCGGGATCCGGTGCCGGTGGATGCCATCCCCAACCTGGGTGAGAACCAGCAGATCGTCTTCACCGAATGGGCCGGTCGCTCACCCCGCGATGTCGAGGATCAGGTTACCTATCCGCTGACCGTTTCGCTGTTGGGCGTTCCGGGTGTGCGCGAAGTCCGCAGCCTTTCGATGTTTGGTTTTTCGTCGATCTTCATTATTTTTGAGGAGGACATTGAGTTCTACTGGTCGCGTTCGCGCATTCTGGAAAAACTCAACAGCCTGCCTGCGGGCACCTTGCCAGAGGGAATTCAGCCGGGCTTGGGTCCGGATGCCACTGGTCTTGGCCAGATTCTGTGGTATACCCTCGAGGGACAGGATCCCGACGGCAATCCGACCGGTGGCTGGGATCTTCAGGAGCTGAGGAGCGTGCAGGACTGGTACGTGCGCTACGGATTACAGTCCTCCGAAGGGGTCAGTGAAGTGGCTTCCATTGGTGGTCATGTGGCGGAGTATCAGGTCGACATCCATCCGGAAAAATTGCGTATCCACGAAGTCACCCTGAACCAGGTGCTGAATGCGGTGCGCAAGAGCAACCTCGACATCGGTGCGCGCTCAACCGAGATCAACCGAGTGGAGTACCTGGTGCGCGGCATCGGTTTCATCAAGAGCATCGAGGACATTGAAAAAGCCGTGGTCCGACTGGGACCGGACAACACGCCGGTTCTGGTCAGGGATGTGGCCAGCGTAACCCGGGGGCCTGGCGAACGAAGAGGCGCATTGACTCTCGGCGGAGCCGAGGCTGTGGGCGGTGTCGTGGTGGTCCGCGAGGGGTTCAATCCGCTCGAAGCCCTGAATCATGTGCATGCTAAGATTGCGGAAATTACGCCGGGCCTGCCGTCCAAGGCCATGATCCACTGGGAGCGCACTACGGCTGACGAGGTCGAGGTCTTCGCTGCAGAACAGGGATTGCCGCAGGTAGCGGTCGACGGAGCACCCGAGCAGGAATCCTGGCGGGCATGGTTGGGCCAGCACCCACAGGATGAGTGGCCGGATTGGCTGACTCGCAGCACGGTTTCCATCGAACCGTTTTACGACCGCACCCAGCTGATTCATGAAACTTTGGGTACCCTCAACGACGCGCTGGCACAGCAGATTCTGGTGACCATCATTGTGGTCATTGTCATGGTGTTGCACCTGCGGGCGGCACTGGTTCTGAGCGCCCTGATGCCGCTGTCGGTACTGTCCGCCTTCATTCTCATGAAGCTGATGGGCGTGGACGCCAATGTTGTTGCCCTCGCCGGCATCGCCATCGCCATTGGCACAATTGTCGACATGGGGATTATTGTCACCGAAAATGTGATCAAACACTTAAAGGAGGCGGATCCGGATGAACCCCGTGTCGAAGTCGTGTTGCGGGGAACGTTGGAAGTGGCATCGGCTATCCTGACAGCGATCAGCACAACCGTGATCAGCTTTCTGCCGGTCTTCACTATGACCGGGGCCGAGGGCAAGATGTTTGTTCCACTGGCCTACACCAAGACCTTCGTGTTGATTGCGTCGATTTTCATTTCCCTGACGATCATGCCGGCGGCCATCCAACTGTTGATCGCCCGGCGCTGGGACACCGATCGCATGCGGCGGGGGCTCTGGTTTGGCCTCGGCCTTATCGGTGTGCTGGGATTCGTGCTCGGAATCGGGCGCGGCTGGCATGCCCTGTGGCCGGTGGCCTTGCTGCTGCTTACCGTCGTGTGCCTGAAACTGACTGCAGCTTTGTGGTCTCCGAAAATACCTGAAGGATTGCGCAATGGTTTTCGGGGTCGGGGTGTCCGGTGGTTCGGGACTTACCTGCCCATTGTCGTTGCAGCTTTAGGTGTTGCCTGGGCACTTTCGCTCGCTTGGGAACCGCTGGGGCCGGCGCTGGGTCGGGCCCGGAACCTGATCTTTGTCATCGGAATTGTAGGCGGACTGCTCGGGTTCTTCCTTATTGGATCCCTGTTCTATGAACGGGTCCTGCGCTGGTCGCTGCGCTTCAAAATGGTATTTCTACTCGTTCCGCTGTCTGTCGTCCTGTTTGGCGGCGTGGTCTGGCTCGGCTTTGAACGGGTGTTCAAGGTCGTGCCAGCCGCAGTTGAAAAAGTCGGAGGCAAGGCTGAATGGGTGACGCAATCCAGTCCCTGGGTCTGGGCGGCGCATGAGTTCACTGGATTGGGACGAGAGTTCATGCCGCCGCTGGATGAGGGCTCGTTCCTGTGGATGCCGACAACCATGCCCCACGCGTCCTTTGGCGAAGCTCTGAACGTTGTGAAACATCAGGATCAGGCGATAGCTGCGATCCCGGAAATAGAAACCGTGGTCGGTAAGGTCGGCCGCGCCGAGACGGCGCTGGATCCGGCACCGGTGTCGATGATTGAAACGGTGATCCAGTACAAATCTGAATTTATCACTGATGAAGCCGGAAGGCGAGTGAATTTTAAATACGATCGAGAGCGGGAGGAATTTATGCGGGATTCGGATGGCGAATTGATTCCGGACAACCGCGGAAGGCCGTATCGTCAATGGCGGGACCACATCCGCACGCCGGGAGATATCTGGGATGAAATTGCCAATGCCGCACATATTCCGGGAACC
>PXBU01000149.1 GCA_003566795.1 Puniceicoccaceae bacterium
CCTGGCAAAACTTCAGCCTGATGTGGAAAGACCGGTTCTTCGGCTTTCTACTCGGCTCCTGGATGCTGCTGGGCCTCGGCAACCTCATTGCCGTGCCGGTGCGGGTCGACTATCTCGCCAATCCAAAGTTCGGCATCAACGCGGACAACACCACCATCGCGGCACTCATGATCGTGATTCCAGCCGTGGTTCGCATCCTCAGCACGAAAATGTGGGGACAGTTTTTCGACCGGCTACACTTCGTGACGACGCGAAATCTACTCAACCTCTTCTTTCTGCTCAGCATCGGCTTATTCTTTTTTAGCTCCAACCTGATTGTGCTGGGAGTGGCCATGGCCTTTCAGGGCCTGGCCATGGGTGGCGGCAAGATTTTCTGGAGCCTGTGGGTCACCAAGATCGCACCAGATGAAAAAGTTTCCTCCTACATGAGCATGCACATGGCACTCACCGGGGTGCGGGGCACGCTGGCACCCTTCCTCGGCTACTGGATCCTCAGCCAGTCCAGCCCCGCTGCCGTCGCGATCATCGGCATGGCACTAATTGCAGTCTCAATGGTTCTGTTCGAGCTGGTGCGCTCGCACCAGCGCTTGCGGGCATAAGACCGCTCCAGCAAGTATTTTCTAAGGCATTCACATTCAGCTATATGTATCTCCTGGCAGAACTAATTATATTTTGCCTGGCAAAATATAATTGGAGCATTTCAGTTTTGTCGCCAGTAGTCAGAATAGGATTTTGGAGATTAAATATTTTAAGCTCTGGGAGTTTATTTTACCACTGAACAGTAATTCATCTTGGTAGAGGACTTGTCTTTCGATCCCGCGCTTGTCGAGGTGGTGACAGCAAGGAGTTAGCGTAGAGCCGAAAAGACGGCACTATCGTGCCATCGCTACGGGCTCATTCTATGAAAGGTTGTTTGAATGAAACTTCTAGCGCGGAAGAGTTTCTTTACCCAGCGGGATTTTTTCGCTACTGCCATCTGATTGATTATGCATTTTAGAATTTTAGCCACCCTCTTGCTCGTCTCAGGTCTTGGTCTGCCGTGGGCATCTGCCGAAAACAACTTGCAGTCCACGCGCGACGTATTGGATAAATGGGTCGAGACGCGACAGATCATCTCCCAGGAGAAAAGCGACTGGCGAACGGAAGAAGCCATCCTGGCTGACACCAAGGAACTGCTGAATCAGGAATTGAAGCGTCTGAGCCAGGCAATTGAAGATCTCGAAGCCTCGGCCACTGAGGTGGATCAGGAGCGGGAAAAACTGGCGGCTGAAAGAGAATCGCTACTCGATGCCTCCTCTGTCGTTACCGCCAACATCGGTCAGCTTGAGGACCAAATACGCGCGATCCTGAACACTCTACCGGCGCCGCTGACCGAGCGTATCCGGCCAATCATCCGCCGCCTGCCGGACGACTCGGAGAACGCCTCGCTCGCACTCGGCGAGCGGGTGCAAAATATCGTCGCCATCCTCAGCCAAGCCGATCAATTCAACAGCAATATCACGCAAACCAGCGAATCGCGTGAAATGCCCGACGGTAAAGTCGTCGAAGTGCGCACGCTCTATTGGGGCTTGGCGACAGCATTTTACGTGGATGCCACGGGGAGCTTCGCGGGTGTCGGCCTGCCGGGTGAGGACGGCTGGGAATGGCCCGAAATCGAGGGTGCCGCCCCCAACATTCTGCGCCTGCTGGATGTGTATGAAGGTTCCGCTGATATCCAATTTGTCGAAGTGCCCGCCTTTCTTCGATAAGCTCCTATTCCTCCGAACTACGCCCGACTATGCCGCGCACAAGCTTCTCCGTTCTCTTCGCCACTCTGGCCTCGCTCACGCTCATCTTCAGCGCAGGCCAGGCACAAACATTCCGCGCTGCCAGCAACCAGGCTGAAAACGATCTGCGCGCAGCGCTGGATGAGCTGGCAACAACCCGCGACGCCATCGCTTCGGAAAAAATTCCACTAATGCGGGAGGTGGCTGCCTTGGAAGATCAGGTCCAGCAAAAGACGGCGGAACTGGCGCGGCTGCAACGCTTGCGCGACAACCGGGATCTGGGGCTCAGCCGCCTGCGCGATCAGGTGGAGGCGATCAAGGACCAAAACGAGTATGCGGCCGGCCTGCTGGATGAATTTGTCGGCGACTTTGAGCCCCGCATCGACTACAGCGAGACCCAGCTCTATGCCGAGGCCGCCCAGGAAGCGCGACTCGCGCTGGATGACGCCAACATGGATCAGGCCGAGGTCTTTGAACAGCAACTGGCTGTTGTCAGCGTTGCGCTGGAGCGGCTCGCCCAACTCGTCGGCGGCTACACCTTCGAAGGCCGCGCCCTCACGCCGGAAGGGGTGATTGAGCAGGGCACCTTCGCCGTCTTCGGACCCACCGTTTATTTCGCCTCCTCTCAATCCCCGCTGGCAGGCGTCACCTTCAACAAATTGAATGCGGCGGAAGCCGCGATCGCGGTACCGGGCGAAAACTACCGCAGCGGCATCCGTAGCTTGATCGAAACCGGCGAGGGCTCGGTCCCGATTGATGCGACGCTGGGCCGGGCCTTGCAAATCAGCGAGAGCAGAGACACCCTCCTGGAACACCTGACCAAAGGCGGCAGCGTCGGCTGGGTCATTATCGGCCTAGGTGGGATATGCCTCCTGCTGGGGCTCTTTAAAACCTTTGAGGTCACCCGCTTCCACGCGCCTGCGCCGGAACAGGTGCAGCAGGTGCTGGCCCATATCGAAGCCGGTAAATTGGACGAAGCGCGCGCCACTGCGGCGGCGATGCCAGGTGCCGGTGGCGAACTGCTGCAAACCGGAGTCGAACACGTCAACGAGCGGCGGGGCACCTTGGAGGAAATCCTTTATGAAAGAATCCTGGCGGCCCGTCCCCGACTGGAGCGCCTGCTGCCCTTTATCGCGCTGACAGCCGCCGCCGCGCCGCTGCTCGGCCTGCTCGGCACCGTCACCGGGATGATCAAGACCTTCAACTTGATTACCATTTTTGGAACCGGCGACGCCAAAAGCCTCTCCTCCGGCATCTCCGAAGCCCTCGTCACCACGGAACTTGGGCTGATTGTAGCCATCCCCGCCCTGATCCTGCACGGACTCCTCGCCCGCATGGCCCGCCGCAAAATTGGTGAAATGGAGCAGACTGCTGTCGGCTTTATCAACGGTGTGGTCGGCGTACGCAGCAAAACCGAAGACGTCGACTAACCCGCCTTCATTTCATGTTGAACAGAATCATAGATATTTGGTTGAGCGGCGGATGGGTCATGGTCCCTCTCGCCCTGCTTGCCTTGCTGATCTATACCACTGGCATTCAACTCCTGCTCTTCCTGCGTAAAGGGAATATCCAATTGGGACGTGAGAATGAGTGGCTACTCTGGATCTATGACCCCGCCCAAGCGAGCGGACGCGTCGGCGAGATCATCCGCTACACCCAGGAAAATGTCAGCTCCGCCAAACACGTCCGCAGCCGCTTTGAAGAAGTACGCCAGTCCATGCTGCACGCCATCGAGCGACGACTCATTTTCCTCAACACACTCGTCGTCACCGCCCCGCTGATGGGCCTGCTGGGGACCGTGATCGGGATGCTCGGCACCTTTACCGCGATTGGCAGACGCGGTGGCTCCGAGACCGCCGCCATGGTAGCAGCGGGTATTTCCGAAGCGCTCATCACCACCCAGACCGGGCTCTTTATCGCGCTACCGGGCATCTTCCTGGTGCTCGTCATCCGGCGGCGCAAGCACGCCGTCGAGGCCGCCCTCGCCCGCATTGAAGCCCTCAGCCTCACCAAACTCAAACTCGACTGAACATTCAAGGGACAAGACTTATGTGAGGGATGAAAACTTTTTGAGACCTGAGGCCTGAGACCTGAAAATTGCTCAACCTATCGCCAATTAGTCATCATTCATCCGCCATCCGCCATCATTCATCCGCCATCCGCCATTAAATTATTCGCCGCCACCTAGCCTCAGACGACCGCGATGAAGTCGAGATCAACCTCTCGCCGATGATCGACATGATCTTCATCCTGCTGATTTTCTTCATCGTCACCACGGTGTTTGTTGAAGAGACCGGAGTCGAAGTCACCCGCCCGGAAGCCGCCGCCGCGATTCAACTGGAACGCAACAGCATCCTGATCGCGGTCACCGCCGACGGTAGTGTCATCTATGGTGGGCGCGATATCGGCGTGAGTGGCGTCTCGCCCATCGTCCGCCGCTTGACCCTGCAAGAAGACCTCCCGGTCATCATCCAGGCCGACGAAGGTGCCAGCCACGGCGTCTTCGCCCGGGTTTACGGCGAGGCCAAGCGTGCCGGCGCCAAGTCGATTAATTTTTCAACCAAGCGATGATCGAAACGGCTTCGCCGTTCCGCTACAGAAAACTCTCCTCAAAAAATACAATCAGTAGTCCGTTCGCTGGATTCGTCTAGCGGCATCCTGGCAAAACTAATTAATTCATGATGAAAACATTTCAATCCCGCGCCATCCACCGACACCCGCGCTGGCGGCTTCCAAGCGGCATCCTCGCCTGCGTCCTCGCCCTGTCGCCAAGTATCGGCAGCCTGCTCCACAGCCAGACGCAGAGCCCGCTTGAGCAACTATCTGCCGAGATGTGGAGTGATCCGGACTTTGTTAAGGAATTTCTCGGCAGCTACGGTTTTCTCGCTGGTTACGAGCCGACCATCGCCGACAATGAGCGGGAGACGCTGCGAAATCTGGTTGAGGTGATTGAGAGCAATCCGGCGGCCGCCATCCGTCAGCTCGAACCGCAAATCACCGCCGACAGCAGCGCCGCCTTTGATTTCATTCTGGCGAACCTTTATTTTCAGGAGGGTAACGCCCGCAGAGCGACCCAGTTCTACAACAGCGCGATCGAAAAATTCCCCAGTTTTCGCCGAGCCTATAAAAACCTGGGGCTGCTCTACGTGCAGGAGGGTAACTTCGAGCGGGCCATCCCCACGATTTCCAAAGCCCTCGAACTCGGCGAGGTCGACGGGCGGGCCTACGGGCTGCTCGGCTATGGCTACCTCACGCTAGGACGTTACTACCCCGCCGAGGCGGCCTACCGGCAGGCCATCCTGATGCAGCCGGAGGTAAAAGATTGGCAACTGGGACTCGCCCGCACCCTGCTGCAAAGCCAGCGCTACGCCGATGCCATCGCGCTCTTCGATACCTTGCTCAAGGACGAACCCGACAATGCCCAGTTTTGGATGCTGCAAAGCAACGCATTTATCGGGAAGGGCGAGCCCCTCAACGCCGCCAAAAACCTCGAAATCGTCCGCCGGATGGGGGCCGCCAACTTGAATGCGCTCACGCTGCTTGGCGATATCTACATGAACCACGCATCGCCCGACCTGGCGCTCGAAGCCTACCTCGCGGCGATCGAAACAGCAGACGACGAACAAGTGCGGCCTTTGCTCCGGGCCGCTCAGCTACTGACCCGCGCCGGAAACTTTGCGCAAGCCACCGTTATGATCGAGCGCACCCGTGCGCGTTTTGGTGATACCCTCGCTGAAGCGGAGGAGCTCTCCCTGCTGACGCAGGAAGCACGCATCGCGCGTGCCGAGGGTGATGACGAGGCCGCCGTCACGGCGCTCAACCGGATTGTTGAGCGCGATTCGCTCAACGGCGATGCGCTGATCGAACTCGCCAACTATCATGCCGACCAAGGCGACCTGGCAAAAGCGATCAACCGCTACCAGCAAGCCGAAAAAATTCGCGACTTCGAACGCCCCGCCCTCATCGCCCACGCTCAGGCGCTGGTGCGTAATGGTCAGTATCAAAAAGCGCTCCCGCTGCTGCGGCGCGCGCTCCAGCTCCAGCCCGATAATAATCTACAGGATTATTTCGAACGCGTCGAACGGGCGGCCCGCTCGCAGCGGTAACGGCGGCGGAGTTAGAAGCCAGAGGACACAGCTGGGCCTTAGCCGGAGCCATCGCCTGGACGGCGATGGTGCCATGCGCAAGCGCAGGCGCTACGCTCCGCAAAAAAGGCCGCCCTTGCGGGCGGCCTTGACAAACAAACTACGCGGGATCTGGAAATAATTAGAACAGCATACGCCAGGCACCGTAGAGCGTGGTGGCCTTCAGGTCACCGGCGGTGTCGGTCTCCAGTTCGGAGCGCTCGATGCCGAACATAACTTTGTGGGCATCACCAGCAAAGTAGTAGTTGGCACCGAGGTAGACTGCGTGGTATTTGTCGCCACGCTCAGCACCGCCACCGAGGATGCCGCCGTCGGCATTACGCGCATAGCGACTGGCCGCCCGGATACCCTGGTCGTTGTCGGATCTGGCTTGCTCGTAGCGGCCAACAAACTCGAGATTATCGGAAACGAAGAACGACGGCATGATATACCAGCCACGAGTGGTGTCTTTGTCGAAGGTTTCGACTTGGATGTATTCAGCCCGCAGATCGAAGGGTGCCAGCTTGTAGTGCGCGGAGAAGGAGACACCCGTCTCGAAGGGATCACCGAAATTACCGTTGCTATCATTTGCCTTCAGCAGATCGAGGCGCAGCCCCAGCTTGTGCTCTTCAGGGAGAAGGTCATCGAGTTTCAGGCCGCCACTCAAACCGAAGAGGTAGCGCCCACTGGTGCCATCATTATTCCGGTTCGTCTCATCGGTGTAAAAGCCGCCCGCATAGGAGAACATGCCACCAGCCTTGCCATCGACGGTGACGCCGTTCATCACGCCGGGAGCAGCGATGTTGGTCATCATGCTGCGCTCGACCGTCTTGATAGAAGCGGAGGATGTGTTCTCTTCGTAACTGAAGATGGGCTTATCCGCACCTACTTTAACATGCGCGAAGTCATGTTCACGCCACTGGAGAAAGGCGCTCCGAATTGTGAAATCATTAGCATCATTGGGCACGAAGTTGGCCTCGATTTGAGCGCGCACGTTTTGGGCGAGGTTGCCCCGCATGCCGAACCGCACACGACGCAGTTCGAGCGTGTTGTAGTCACCACTGCCATTATCGTTTTTGGCATCGACATAGCCGAACTGACCTTGGATGCGGCCACGGATTTGCAGGCTGTCGAGGTTGGTGCTGGAGGAGGTAACCGCAACGCGCGAGGGCTTACTGGCAGCTTCTTGCTGAAGTGCGGTAGCTTCCGCATTGGTTACAAGGCCCTTTTCAACCAGCAGGTTGAGAAGCGCCTGATCACTGGCCGATGCGGTCGATGCGAGTGCAAGACCGAAAGCGGCTGAAATTACCGGAATTAATTTATTCATTAGTTTTATTGGTTTGTTAGTTGTTGGATGCCGCTAATCCGCTTGCTGCGCGGAAATACCAGCGCCGCGATGCTATACCTCAATTGTTTCGGCAAGATGGCTGTTTTGTAACAAAGCGGTGAATTGTAGCCATCGTAGGGGTGGTGCTTGCGCCACCCGCGAGCGTTCGGGGAGGTCACGCTGGTTTCGTGGCCTCTCGAACGTTCGCGGGCTTCCCCAGGAAAGCCCCTACGTGATCATTCTCCACCGTCCACCGACCTCCGCTCTGGGCTCGCAGACTAAAAATCCGCGAAAACCGAGAGTTCACATATTTGTAACATAAGAGCCACATTTTTGGCACATCCGTTGATTATCTTCCGGCTGTCGTCGGTGCCATGCATCGATGACGGGGATGCTTCCATCTCCTGATTACCAAATCTTCATCTAAACC
>PXBU01000305.1 GCA_003566795.1 Puniceicoccaceae bacterium
ATTAAAATAGTTGCATTAACCGCCAACGCCATGCTGGGAGATGAAGAACGTTGCTTATCTGCCGGTATGGATGGGTATTTGCCTAAACCCCTCAAGTTAAGTGCACTCGAAGCAGTAATTGACCAGATGTTCAGGGCCTGATGTTGTCCTCCGCTGGAGCATCTTCAGGAGTTTCATTGGGACTCAAAAAACTGACTACAAGGTAGATCAATACTCCGATGACGATGCCACAGTCGGCAACATTGAAGGATGGGTAACGACCTGTGGGCATTACCCATGGGATACTGAAAGGGAAATGAAAGTCCAAAAAGTCGATAACATGGCCATGGATCAG
The DNA here is from genome assembly GCA_003566795.1 of Puniceicoccaceae bacterium. Classification (GTDB taxonomy): domain Bacteria; phylum Verrucomicrobiota; class Verrucomicrobiia; order Opitutales; family Coraliomargaritaceae; genus Coraliomargarita_B. Next base: position 335 of record PXBU01000305.1, read on the forward strand.
GCGATCCATTAGGTTGCCGACTATCCCTCCAATCAGCAAGCCGAACGAGAGTTGCATGATAGGCCGCTCCAGTTGGAGCGTGTGCCTCATTTTGTAGATGACAAACAGTGCGAACACCGCGAACAGTGCGAGCCACAAGCTGTAACCGGAGAACATGCCCCATGCCGCTCCCTCGTTGCCGATGTGGACGATGTAGAAAAAACCTTCAATGACTCGAATTGAATCAGGGTAAAAGTAGCTATCCAATGGGAGATTCTGGAAAATCCAGGTTTTGGACAACTGATCGGTCGCGAGCACAATTGCCGCGGTGATTAAAAGTAAGCTGTATTTGTTGATGCGACCGAATACAGCGACTGTGCTATTCGTCTTCATCGTTAGCCGAGAGCTTTGGTGCGTCACTCACATCGCCGAAAAGACCAGTGCTGCCGCTGCGCTCTACTTTGCGTCTTCGATTCTTTTCATACTCCGATTGTCCCTCAATTGAGAAACGAGCAAATGGCACTGCGGTGAGCCGGGCGGCAGGAATCGCTTTCCCGGTCACTTCGCAGGTGCCGTAAGTCCCTTTTTTGATCCGTTGTATTGCTTCTTCAATTTCGTTGAGAGCCTCTTGCTCGCTGGATACCAGGCTCAGCGCAAAGTCCCGGTCGAATGTGTCGGTGCCTACATCCGCCTGATGACTGCCGTAGCCCGATAGGTCGCCCGAGTCATCCCGAGCGGAATGCTTGAGGGTATCCGAGGTATGCAAAGATATTTCATCGCGCAGGTGGGTGCGCAGTTCAATGAGTAACTTATAGTATTTCTTCCACCTTTTGGGGATTTCTCCGCTGTTCAGGTCGGTATTTCTTTTCTTTTCGGCGGGATTAAATCCGAGAATGTCAGCCAGCGAGGCGGCACCCAACTTGCGTTGCTCAACAGGCTTGTCCTCGATGACTGCCTTGTTCGGTTGTGGGGCGGGTTTCTTTTTGGCCGCCTTCTTTACCGGGGTATCCGTCCCCGTTTTCTTTGCTGCCATCAACTGCTCGACATCATCGAGTGAGAAAACAATTGGGGCGGGCTTGGAGTCCGCAGATTGACTCCTGCTTGCCTGCGGCGGAACAGCTTGCTTGGCCGTTGGGCCAGTTTTAGGCGCAACCGCTTTTTTCGTTAGAGATTTCTTGGTCAGCTTTTTTTTGACCACTTTTTTGCTCACCACTTTCTTGGCAGCAGTCTTGGCGGCTTTCGGGGCGGCTTTCGGGGCGGCTTTTTTGGCCGTTTTGGGACTAGCCTGCTTCAGTACTTTTTTGGCTACCTTTTTGACAGCCTTTTTGGCCGCAGATTTTTTGACTGCCTTTTTAACCGTCTTTTTGGCGGTCTTCTTTTTCACACTGGTGGTTTTTTTCTTGGGCATGGGTGGAATGGCTTAAAATTATACAGACTGGGATGATTTTTCGAGTGCAGCAGCGCAGCGCGGCGAGACAGGGCCCCATTCGCTGGTTTCAATGAGTTCAGGCACCCAGCGCCAGCTGCGTGGGCAGCGAACGCCATCGGCATGTGTCACCTCGACCTCGATTTCGGTGGATTCTGGTATTTCGTTAAGGATGACTTTCGATAGGATAAAGAGTTCCGGCAAGTCGCTCTCGTATTTCTTCAAGCGCGCGAATTCAGGATGATTCAGCGAGCCGCTGATCACTGCTTTGGCGTCGAGGCTTTGGCCGATTTTTTTCTGCTGCCGCAAGGTTTCGAGTGGATCATTGAGGAATTCGCTCAGAAAATTCCGGAGTGCACTGAAATCTGTTGCGATCTCAGGATGCTGCCAGGCGGCATCCACAGTTGGCCACTCGGCAAGCGCAATCGGAGTTTCGGTGAAATCGCAGTCGTCGGCGGCAAAGCTCCATGCTTCGTCTGCCGTGAAGGGTAGCAGTGGTGCAATCAAGCGAGTGAAGACCGAAAAAATGATCTGGATCGCCGTTTGGGATGAGCGGCGGAGGGGATCGTTGGGTGAACGCGTATAAAGCCGGTCCTTGAGGATGTCATGATAGGTGGCGGAAAGCGTGTTGGAGCAAAAGGGATCGATATACTCTTTAAAGGCGCGATGGAATTCGTAAGCGTCGTAAGCCTCGGTGACGTTGCGGACCAGACTAGCTAATTGGCTCAGTGCCCATTTATCGATGGCGCTAAGCTCCGCCAGCGGGACGGCGTGCGTATTTCGATCAAAGTCATGCAAATTACCGATTTGGAAGCGCAGGGTATTGCGAATGTTGCGGTAGTTGTTGGCGACGTTTTGGACGATCTTATCGGAGACCGGCACATCGCCCCGGTAGTCCTGCGAGGAAATCCAGAGGCGGATCACATCGGCGCCGTAGCTACGGATCCACTCGCTCAGTGGACGGGCAGAGCCGTCGCTCTTGGCCAGCTTGGTTCCGTCTTCTTTGACGATAAAGCCGTGGGTGAGTAGATTCTTGTAGGGCGCGGCTTTGTCGGCGATGACCCCGGTCCAAAGCGAACTCTGGAACCAGCCACGATGCTGATCTGAACCCTCGAGGTAGAGGTCGGCCGGCCACTTTAAGTTGTCTCTTTTTTGCAGGACGGCACGATGGCTGGTGCCCGAGTCGATCCAGACATCGAGTGTGTCGGAGCCGCATTTGAGCTGGTCTGCTGCGGGCCAGCTAGCGGGCAAATCAATTCCTTGCAGGATCTCGGCGGCCGTTTGGCGATACCATAAATCGGTGCCGCTGACGGCGACTTTCCTGGCAATCGCCCGGATGACTCCGGCATCGATATAAGCATTTCCCTCCTGGTCGTAAAAAGCAGGGATGGGCACGCCCCAGGTGCGCTGGCGGCTGATGCACCAGTCCGGACGATTTTCAACCGCCGCACGAATACGGTTTTCTCCCCACGAGGGGATGAAGTTGACGCTCTTTAGCGCATCGAGGGCGCGCTGGCGGTCGCCGTTTTTATCCAGAGCGATAAACCATTGATCCAGCGCACGGAAAACAACCGGGGTTTTGGAGCGCCAGCAGTGGGGATAGCTGTGCTCAAGCTTCTTTTTGCCAATCAAGCTGCCGTTCTCGGCGATGATTTTCAGGACGCCCAAGTTGGCTTTAGATGGCTTCCCCTCAGTTTCAAGGACTGAGAGTCCGACCAACTCCGCCGGCACCTGTCCATCGTCTTCGTAACAGCCGTGATCATCAATCGGGCAATAAACTTCCAGGCCATTATTGATACCGGTAACGTAGTCCTCTGTGCCATGCCCGGGCGCTGTGTGCACGCAACCCGTGCCGCTTTCGGTGGTCACATAGTCTGCCAGCAGGATCGGAGAGGGCCGGTCAATAAAAGGATGCCGGGCTTCGCGGTTTTCCAGTTTGGAACCCGGGAAGGTCAACAGCGTTTCAAGCCCCTCCAGCTCGCAGGCCTCCGCTACTGATTCTACCAGCGCACTGGCAACGATGAGTGTGCCTTTGTTTGTCTTGATCGCGCTGTATTCCAGCTTCGGGTGTACGGCTACCGCCAGATTGGCAGGCAAGGTCCACGGGGTGGTCGTCCAAATCAAAATCGAGGCATCTGCTGGGTCCAGATTCAGCGCCTGGCAAGTTTCCCCGGCCAGCGGGAGCTTAACGTAGATCGAGATACTCTTGTGTGGGCGGTATTCGATTTCGGCCTCTGCCAGCGCGGTGGTGTAGGGGATGGACCAGTAGACCGGCTTCTTGCTGCGATACACTAGTCCCTGCTCGACGAAGTCCGCAAAGGTTTCCAGTTCGGTCGCCTCATACTCCGGGTGAATGGTCCAGTATTCATTGGCCCAATCCCCGATGATGCCGAGGCGCTGAAATTGCTCGCTCTGAATTTTTCGAAATTTGTCGGCAAATGCCGCGCAGGCTTCGCGGACCTCCAGCGGCGTGTAGTCGGTCCGTCCGGCATCCTGCAGCTCGCGCGAGACTTTTTGCTCGATAGGCAAGCCGTGGCTATCCCAGCCGGGGATGTAGGGTGCATTGTAGCCGCACATCCACTTGTAGCGGAGGATGCTGTCTTTCAGCGTCTTATTGAGTGCATGGCCCAGATGCAGGTCCCCATTGGTAAAAGGAGGGCCGTCGTGAAGGATAAAGTCCGGGCCGCCGGTATTTTTCGCCTGGATTTTTTCATAGAGCCCCAGCGATGTCCAGTGCTCGATCCGCTGCGGTTCCCGCTGTACCAGATTGCCCCGCATGGGGAATTCAGTCTGTGGTAGATTAAGGGTCTCTTTGAGGTTTAAAGCCATGATCTGAGCGGAGCGGAAGCCAGTGAAAAGCGCGGCAGTGTGGTTTTTTGGTTTACCAAGTCAAGCACACAGAATTATCTCGCAGAACTTCCGGTATGCTCTCAAACGAATAAGCATCTAACCGATGCCTCCCGCACTCTTAAGTCTCAACGTTGCTGACCTGCCCGCGCTCATCTTGCTGGCCTTGGTGCTGGTTAGTTTTTTTGGGCTGGCCCTGGGTGGTGACTGGTTGACTCAAGGTGCCGCATCGCTGTCGAATAATTTTCGTATCAATCCGATCGTGATCGGCCTGACGGTGGTTTCCATCGCGACGTCCATGCCGGAATTAGTCACTTCATTGCTGGCAGCCCCGGAAAGTCCGGGGCTGGCTCTCGGCAATATTGTCGGCAGCAATGTGGCGAACATCGGCTTAATTCTGGGGGTGACAGCTGTGATCGCACCGATGGTGATTCAACTGCGCCTGATTCGGCGGGAGGTTCCCATCCTCATCGCGGTGACGGGCTTGTTTTACTTTTTGGCCCGTAACGGCTTTACGCGTGGCGATGGCATCCTGCTGCTGTTGGTGACGCTGGCTTACCTGTTCTATGTGGTGCGTGGTGCGAAACAAGCGCGGCTGGACCCAGGCGCGGCGTTCTTGCAGGAAATCAAAGATGCCGCTGGAAAAACCAATTGGCAGGCGGCTGTGCTGGTGCTGTTGGGTGCGCTAATGCTGGCGCTGGGTGCGGATGTTTTGGTCGGGGCCAGCGTTGAATTGTCCACCCGCCTCGGTGTCAGCGATGCGCTGATCGGGCTCACGATTGTTGCGATTGGCACGAGTCTGCCTGAGTTGGCCGCCTCGGTGGCGGCAGCGCGTTCCGGGCACTTCGACCTGTGTGCCGGTAACATCATCGGGTCGAATCTGTTCAATCTACTTTTGGTGGGTGGCTCAGTTGCTTTATTGGTCCCTTATCCGGTGGCCCCGGAGATGCTGAGGATCGAGATTCCGTGCATGCTGGCATTGACATTCATTCTACTCTGGTTCTTTCGCACTGGCTATATTTTGAGCCGTCGGGAGGGAGCAGTCTTGCTTTTGCTGTATGTCTTGGTTCTCTCATTGTCTGCGGGGTCACAGTTCGGATTATTCTCGCCGATTGAGTAGCGGCTCATGCCAGACTGCTGCGGATGCAGCGCTTACTATGAATTCGCCTGATTACGAAATTTAAAAAATATCATGTCCAAAACGTATAAACCTACTGTCCTCATCATCCGTGATGGTTGGGGTGAAAACCACGATGCATCCTACGATGCTTATAATGCGGTCAAATTGGCCCGGACTCCGGTCGCGGACAAACTCTCCGCCGAGTGGCCACGCACCGAGATCGAGGCCTGTGGGCTCGCGGTCGGCTTGCCGGAAGGTATTATGGGTAATTCCGAGGTCGGCCATCAGAATATTGGGGCGGGGCGCGTCGTGGATCAGGAGATCGTCCGCATCAATAAAGGAATCGCCACTGGCTCGGTGAAAGCGAGCCCGGCCTTACAAGCCGCGTTCGATAACGTGAAGCAAAAGGGCAGTGCGCTGCACTTCATGGGCTTGGTTTCCGATGCCGGGGTGCACTCCATGCTGGATCATCTTTATGGATTGCTGGCCATTGCGAAGGAGCAGGGGGTCGAAAAAGTCTACCTGCACGCTTTCACCGATGGGCGTGATACGGGGCCTTTCTCCGGTAAAGGTTTTATCGAGCAAGCTGAGGCCAAAATGAAAGAAATCGGCATCGGGCAGATTGCCACGGTGGCAGGTCGCTACTGGGCGATGGACCGCGATAACCGCTGGGATCGGGTGCAACGTGCCTATGATTGCCTGACCGGACGCAAGATTGAGAAGTCCTTCGCCTCCGCAACGGATGCGATTCAGGCGCAATACGACGCGCCGGAAACTGAGGGCACCAAGGGCGACGAGTTTTGCCCGCCGAGTGCGGTGGTCGATGCCAACGGCAAGCCCATCGCTCAAATTCAGAATGGTGACTCCGTCCTTTTCTTTAACTTCCGGGGCGATCGCCCCCGCGAGCTCACCCGTGCGTTTATTGAGGATGATTTCGATGGCTTTGAGCGCGGCGAGAAACTGGATCTGTTCTTTGCCACGCTGAGCGAATATCAGAAAGGGCTCTGCCCGAACGTTATTTTCCAGAAGCCGTCCAAGATGGACGGTATTCTGGGTGCTTACATCTCCGAGCTGGGCATCCCGCAATTCCGCTGCGCCGAAACGGAAAAATTCCCGCACGTGACCTTCTTTTTTAATGACTACCGGGAAGAACCTTTCCCTGGTGAGGATCGCGAGCTCGTACCAAGTCGCAAGGATTGCGCCACGTACGACGAAAAACCTGAAATGTCTGCCTATGGTATTCGCGATGCCTCGGTGGCTGCGATCAAATCCGGCAAATACGGCCTGATTGTGATCAACTTTGCGAATCCGGACATGGTGGGGCATACGGGCGTCCTGGAGGCCTCGATCAAAGCTTGTGAAGTGGTCGATAGCTGTGTGGGAGACTTGTTGGCGGCGATCGATGAGGTGGGCGGTGCCGCCGTCATAACTGCCGACCATGGCAATTCCGATCAACTGTGGAGTCACGACAGAAATGGGCCGCATACCGCACACACACTGAATCCGGTCGAAGTGGTCGTCTATAGTCAGCAATGGAAGGGTGCCAAACTGGCGGAATCCGGTGCTCTGGGGGATATCGCGCCGACCTTGCTCCAGTTAATGGGCCTCGAACAGCCCGTTCCGATGACGGGCAAGAGTCTGATTCTCTAAACCAGGCACTTGACAATTCCTCAGCTTAAAGTTCTGCTGCAGTTATCCGCTGAGTGCGGGATGTAGCGCAGCCTGGTAGCGCGCCTCGTTCGGGACGAGGAGGTCGCAGGTTCAAATCCTGTCATCCCGACCACTGCGATAGCGGTGGGCGCTGGATGCCAGAGATTTGAAGCTGCGAACAAGCAGGTTTAACGCAGCGTTTTCAGGAACGAATGTTCCGCCCGGAAAACGCGAA
>PXBU01000044.1 GCA_003566795.1 Puniceicoccaceae bacterium
AGAACTACAACTATCTGGAGCTTGGTCCGCGTGGAACCGGAAAATCCTACGTTTACAGCGAGTTCACCCCCTACTCCACACTCATCAGTGGCGGCCAGACCAGCACGGCCACCCTTTTCTACAATAAGCAGCGCAAGGAGGTCGGCATCATCGGCTACTGGGACACCGTGGCCTTCGACGAAGTCGCCGGTATCAAAATCAAAGATCCCAGCACGATCACGATCCTGAAAGACTTCATGGCGAACGGGCATTTCAATGTAGCGGCAGAAGTCGCTGCGCCCGCCAGCCTCTCCTTTGTTGGCAATATTGATGATGCCATTGATCAATTAGTGGCCTCTCACGACAACGATCTCTGCAAACCGCTTCCCAAGGAGTTCGACCTGGCCGTCATTCACCGCTTTCACACCTTCGTCCCGGGCTGGGAAATACCACCCAACGGAAGCCACATGCTGACAGGCCACTACGGGCTGATCACTGATTATCTGGCCGAGGCCTTCCACTATCTTTTCAACCGGATCAATCTCTACTCGCGCACCAAATCGCGTCTTAAGTTAAACAAGCAGCATGAAGGCCGCGACGAGACGGCGGTCATCAAAACCGTCTCCGCTCTATCGAAGCTACTCTATCCAGGTGCTGACATCGATGAAGGCACCCTCGACAGCTACACCACCTACGCGATTGAAGGCAGGCGGCGCGTCAAAGAGCAACTCAACAAACGCAAGAAGGACGACGAATTCGCAAATATCGATTTGGGCTTTACCAATTTCGAGGGTAAGGAGCAGATCGTCTATTGCCCGGAAAGCAAGGGTGTCGCTGCAGTTGTCGCGCCGCGTGAGGGGAAAAAAGAGCAGCCAGCCGATGCACCGGGGGCAGAGGAAATCACCGGCGAGGAAATCATCGCGCAAAAACCAGTCGCAAGCGTTGCCGAAGTAGACGCCAAAGAAAAGGAGATCCGCATCTTCCACGGGGATCGGGGCTATTCATTCCGCACACTCTTCCTTCCTTATCTCAAAGGCGCTAAGACCGTTAAGATCGAGGACCCGTATATCAGGCTGCCCCACCAGGTGACCAATTTCCTGAGATTCTGCGAGGTCTGTGTCGAAGCAGGCACGGTTGAAAGTATCCAACTCACCACCGCCTACGATGATGAGTTCAAAAAGCAGGAAGTGGAGTCCAGTCTGATCACAATCAAAGACAGCCTAGCCGAACACGGGATCGACCTCACGTTCACCTTCAAGCCCTCCTTCCACGACAGACGGATCGAAACCGACAAAGGCTGGGTCATCACCCTCGGTCGAGGCCTGGACATTTACCAAAAGCCCGACAACTGGATGTCTGTCGGAGCGAACGAACTGGAGTTACGTCCCTGCAATGAGACAAATCTTGTCTATACGATGAAGTGACACTTGAAATACAGCGGCCTTCCCATTGGAGCTCTTGGGCGCATTTAAGCGAACTAAGAACGATTCTTTCGCTCAGAATCAAACTACCATATTTGCACCCAATATGGAAAAACTAGCCAAAATCCTAGCGCTAGCGCACAGTGATGGTCTTACGGCAATAAAAGACCTCTGGGATGAACTTGGCTTAACCGAGATGAATTTAAAGGAGAATTTAAAGGACACCCACTTTTTAGAGCATGGCGAGGGCACTTGGATTGGCTGCATTTTACGACTGTCCACAAATTGTTTGCCGCATAGAATGAATCCGAGCAATCTGTCGCTTGCGTAATCCGCAAATCGCCGAATACCCAGACAACATTCGGATGAGCCACCAAAGCCTTATCAGTTGCAGCCTGGGAATAAAATCAGACGAAGCCCCAGAGCACAATCAGCCGCCATTTAAAGTAGCAAATAGCCAAATCTTTACGTTGCAATTAGCCGAATCATAAAGTAGCAAATAGCCGGAAATGGCCAACTCCGTTCCAGAATCTGCTTATCTCCCCCGTCACCTCGGCGCGGGACTGGAGGCGGCGTTAGCTGATACGCCGGTGGTTTGCCTGTTGGGGCCCCGTCAGTGCGGAAAGTCCACCTTGTCCCGGCATTGCGAGCCGGGGCGACACTACGTAAGTCTGGATGACAGGGCTTTTTTGAATCTGGCTCTAGCCGACCCACAGGGCTTCGTCGATGATCTGCCGGAGCAGGTGGCGATCGACGAAGTGCAACGCGCGCCGGAGCTGTCGCTGGCGATCAAGCGCAGCGTGGATGCCAACCGCAAGCCGGGGCGTTTCCTGCTGACCGGATCGGCCAATCTCCTACAGCTTCCCCGGCTCTCGGATTCCCTCGCGGGGCGGATGGAATGCCTCTACCTACACCCGCTCACGGAAGCCGAAATCCGCCGCTCACCGGGAAAGTTCCTGGAGGCTTTTCTGGCCGGAAGCTTGAGGCCCAAAATCACGGGTTCCTCAGCCCCGAAGCCATCGGAACTGCCCCGCTTGCTGGTGGCCGGCGGCTACCCAGAATCTATTCAGCGCGACCCCGAACGCGCCGACCGCTGGCGGCGCAACTACGTTAAATCTGTCGTTGAGCGCGACATCGGGGACATCGCGCAGATCAGGGACGCCAGCGACCTGACCCGGTTATTGGCCTTTCTCGAAACCCGTAATGCCCAGCTCCTGAATCAAAGTGCACTTTCCCAGGCACTCGGGCACTCGCGCGCGACGGTGGAACGCTACCTGACCTTGCTCGAACGCCTCTTCCTCATCCGCCTGCTTCCGGCGTGGCACAGCAACCGCAGCAAACGGCTGGTAAAAACTCCGAAGCTCCATTTCGTCGACAGCGGATTGGCGGCCAGCCTTGGCGAGCTCGATGCGGGCAGTTGGAATGAGGAAAGACCGCGTTTCGGGCACCTGCTGGAGTCTTTCGTGCTCCAGCAACTCATCGCCATGGCTGACTGCATGGCGCGACCACCCCGGTTTTACCACTATCGGGATCGCGACAAAACCGAAGTGGATATCGTCATCGAATCAAGTCGGAAAATCTGGGGGGTCGAGGTCAAAGCCGCCGCCAGCGTGAGCCGTGAGGACGCCAAAGGCCTGCGTAAGCTGGCGGAGGTGGCTGGTGACACCTTCCAAGGGGGTATCGTCTTTTACGATGGCGAGGCGATCCTGCCTCTGCATAAAGAAGCTGGTATTCTCGCCGTGCCCCTCTCCAAACTCTGGGAACTTTAACTCATGCCGAACTACATCTCAGAGGACGACATCGAAGTGGCCATTGTGCAGCGGCTGCTAAAGTTCCCTTTCTTTCGGCGTCCACGCTGAATACGACAAGATCGACGCCACCACTATCTGATCACCATGAAAGCTAAAATCCTGAAAACTGAAAAAGACTACCAGGCGGCCCTCGCCCGCGTCGAGTCGCTCATGGACGCCAAGCCTGGATCTGCCAAGGAAGAGGAGCTGGAACTTTGGTCCCTGCTGATCGAGCGCTACGAGCAGGCGCACTTCCCCATCGACCTGCCCGACCCGGTGGAGGCCATCAAGTTCCGCATGGAGCAAGAGGGACTGCGCCAGAAGGATCTCGCCAAAGTCCTCCCCGGCAAAAACCGCGTTTCAGAAGTGCTCAATCACAAGCGCCCCCTGAGTCTCCGTATGATCCGTTCCCTCCACAAGCACCTGCATATCCCCGCCGAGGTGCTCATTGGCAGTCATTGAAATCGATCTATCCACGATGCAAATTGCCTGCGATGCTCCGGGAATGGCGACGGAAAAAAGCTCGGAGAAACGCCAGCCTCTACCCTGAAGACTACCCCGAAAACTACCCAGAAAACGCAAGCGACTACCCAGAAAACCCAATCAACCACGTTGACGGCGTGAAAGCCAACTACCCGAAATTCGGTAAAGCCCTCGCCAAAGTGACAGGGCAGGCTTGAATAGATTTTAATTCTATGAAAGTTCGCATAAATAGAGTTTAATTCAATGAAATATAAACTATTACCCAAAATCTAGCGGCTAAACTTATGAATTTTACTAAAATACTCGCAATTCATCGAAATATTTAATTTAACTCTTTTTATTCCAAAAACGGCTTAATTCGATCAAAATTAAACATTCGGGCGTTACGTGCACCCTTAATCCATCAAATTTAACATGGCTCTGATCTATGGCTCCGGCGATCCACATCGATCCGGCGAAATCTCCCGCAAAGTCAAAGCCGGCAAGCTACGCAAGCTGGCCCCAAAGCTTTATACGGATGACCTGCGCACGGAACCTGAGGAGATCATCCGTCGGCACCGACTAGAGATCGCAACGCATTTCTACCCCGGCGCGGTGATCAGCCACCGCTCGGCACTGGAAGGCACGCTTTCCCCCGCGGGGAAGCTTCATCTCAGCCTGCCGCAAAATAGTGCCATTCGGGTCATTCCGTATATTTCGACATCGACACTGAACAGGCCAGCCTGAGCTTTGCTACGCCCCCGTTTCACGTTGTTCATTCCCTCTCGGCGGGACCAGAGACGCTTCCGCGACGCTTTTTATCTCGGCCAAACGCAGCCTTGTGGCCGCCGCGCGGCGATTGAGGACAATCGCCCGCCCTATCCCGAGCGCGGCAGATCCGATGGAACCAAGCGTGGAAAAGCATCCCAAAGGCTTTGCATGTTTCAAGCCCGGCGATAATTCCCGAAAAAAATTTCCAAAAACTGATGGCTTGACAGTTTTGAGGCGGGCAGGCTACAACCACCGTCTGTTCTTAAAGGATGGTCCATGAAAACCCGCGTGGAATGGACCAGCAAAGAATAAAGCATTGGTATGCCAGGGTAGCTCAGTGGTAGAGCAGAGGACTCATAAGCCTTTGGTCGGCAGTTCAAATCTGCCCCTTGGCACCATGCTGAAAAACTTATTTGAACTTTCGTTGGCACTGGCAAACCGTGTTGGGGGCAAGTGCAAGTTGCTCTCGTGAGCCAACCACCAACTGGAAACTGGAAACTGGCAACTGGGAACCGTCGAATCCTCAGACGGCTGTTTCTTTATAGCGTTGCTCGCGGATGACGGTGATTTCGATGGAACCGGGATAGTTGAGTTCGTCCTCGATGCGTTGGCGGATGGTGCGGGCCAGTTGGCGGGCTTCGTTGTCGCCGAGGACCTCTGGCTCGACGATGACGCGCAGCTCCCGGCCGGCCTGGATGGCGTAGGCCTCACTGACGCCGTGCTGGGCGGCGGCGATCTCCTCGATGCTGCGCACCCGCTGGATAAAGCCGTCGATGGACGAAGTGCGCGCGCCGGGGCGCACGGCAGAGACCGAATCGGCCACCATGGCGAGTCCGGCGTAGGGGCTCTCGGCGGGCACCTCATTATGGTGCGCGGCGGCGGCGTTCACCACCCGGGGGTCTTCGCCGTGCTGCTTGAGCACATCGGCACCGGCGGCGGCGTGGCTCCCCACGTAATCTTCATCGAGTGCTTTGCCAATGTCATGGAAGAGGCCGGCGCGTTTGGCGATGGTGGGGTCGAGCCCGATCTCGGCGGCGATCAAGGCGCAGAAATTAGCGACTTCGACGGAGTGGGCCAGTGTGTTTTGATTATTGGAAAGCCGGTAATGCAGCTTGCCCAGGAGTGCGACAATCTCGGGATGCACATCACTCAGCTGGAGCTTGCGCAGGGCGCCCTCTCCGAGGTCGATCACGTTGGCCCGCATCTCTTCTTCGGCGAGAGCGACTTGCTCCTCAATGCTGGCGGGGTGAATGCGGCCATCCCGCAGCAGGGCTTCCAGCGAGATACGCGCGATCTCGCGCCGAACCGGATCGAAACAGGAGATCATGACCGAGTCCGGCGTCTCGTCGATCATCAGCGTGGTGCCGGTGGCATGCTCAAAGGTGCGGATGTTGCGCCCTTCCCGCCCGATGATGCGGCCTTTCATCTCGTCGCTGGGCAGGTTGACAACCGTGGCGGTGGCGTCGTTCATCGGCTGAGTGGTGATGCGCTGCATGGCGGCCAGGAGGATGCGCTTGGCCTCGGCGCTGATCTCGGACTCGGCCCGACCGAGCTTGGCGCGACGCAGATCGGCGATCTCCTTGGCGCACTCTTTCTCGGTGTCACGTAGCAGCAGCTGGCGCGCATCTTCCTCATCCATCTGCGCGATTTGATGCAACTTGAGCCGATATAGACGCCGGACTTTTGCGGCCTCGTGTTCGGCCTCCGACAGTAACTGCTGCTCCCGGGCGATTTCCTTGGTTTTGAGATCCAGCTGCGCCTCGGTGCTTTTCAGGTGTGCGGTCTTGCGCGCCAAATCACGCTCACGGGCGGTCAAATCACTCTCGCGGCTATCCAACTGGCGTTTGTTTTCGGCCTGCTTGTGCTGCAATTCGAGCTCCATCTCCGAGCGCTCCTCGCGTAACTTGAGTTTCGCCTCGCGCAGCTCAACGTCCATTTTTTGCTGTTCGGCCTCCTGCAAGCGCAGCATGCGGCGGCGATAGAGCAACACGCCAAGCAGGGCACCGATCACGGTGCCAGTCACAATCCCCATGCTGTAGTCCACGCTCATCTCTCATTCAGCATTCACTCTGATCAACAAAGTGGCCGACAATTTCCGGGTCAACCCGTCCTGCTCTCACCTGCGGGGTTTTCAGGCTTAAATTCGTTAAGTTAAGCACCTAGGAAATCCATCGCGCATGATAAATCAAGCTTAAGATGGCATTATTCAATGGTGCTTACGCAGGGTCGAAACCACGATGTAGAGGCCCAGCAGGCCCGACGCGACAAAGCCGAGTATCCCGATCGCAGGGTAACCAAACAGCAGCGGCTCCACCCCGGTGGTGATCACCAGCGAGGAGCCGATAATAAGTGAGCCGACAATGATGCCGACGGTGAGTCGGTTCATCGAGGCGTTGAAGGTGTCCTCCAAATTCTCCGTGCCCTGGTGGTGCAGATTGATCTCGATATCCTCCTCCTCAAAACGCTGGAGGATGCGCTGCACATTTTCCGGAATTTGCTGGAGGCGGCGCAGCATGGCCAGCATCGGATACAGGCTCTGACGGCTGATCCCCTCGAGGCTCCAACGTTCTTTGTTGAGCTTTCTCAGGAAGGGGTTGGCCACCTTATGGATGTCAAACTCAGGGTCGAGCGAGCGCGCACTTTCCTCTACGCAAAGAATTGCCTTGGAGAGCAGAGCGTAGTCGGGCGAGACCTGGATGCCGTTAATCCCGAAAATATAAAGCATCTCCAGGCCGACCCGCCCGATCTCGGTGCCAGCAGGCCCGAATTTACGATGCTTGTTGAGCAGGAAAGTGACCTCCTTCTCCAGATTGCGCCGGTCGATGCGGCGATTATTGACGGACATGCGCTCGCCGACACGGATCACCTTATCCGCATCGCGCGCGGTGATGGCCGCAAACAAATCAGCCAGCTCATAGCGCATCTCGATGGTGATTTGGCCGGCCTGCCCCCAATCGAGAAAGCAAATCCGCTTGTCCGGGGTAACGAGCATATTCCCGGAATGCGGGTCGGCATGGAAAAATCCGGTGCCCACGATCTGGTGGAAGACGGATTGGCCCCCGAGCTTGGCCAGCTCGACGCAGTCCTCCGCAGGCAAATCCACTTCGTCAGGGGATTGGCCATCGACCAATTCGGTGACCAGCAGCCGCCGTGTGGTGAAGC
>PXBU01000285.1 GCA_003566795.1 Puniceicoccaceae bacterium
CAAGGCCTGGGTGGGGTGGGCATGTGAGCCGTCGCCGGCATTGATCACCGGGATGTCGACCACCTTGCTCAGATAGTTGGGCGCACCGGAGGCGGCGTGCCGCATAATGATCATGTCGGCTTTAAGTGCCTCCATGTTACGGGCGGTGTCGCGCAGGGTCTCGCCCTTGGTCAGGCTGCTGGCTCCATCGGTCACGGTGATGGTGTCGGCGCTGAGACGACTGGCGGCGACCTCAAAGGCCAGGCGCGTGCGCGTACTCGGCTCGAGGAATAAGTTGACCACCGTGCGCCCTTCCAAATAGGGCTGCTTCTTATCGTCCGCTTCCATCGCTCGCTTAAAGGCGGCAGCGGCGTTAAAAATCGTTTCGATCTCGTCGCGGGTCAGCGGTTCGACGTCGATCAGGTCTTTGCGGTTCCAGGCTAGGCGTTGGCTCATGGGTCAGTAAAAAAGTGCTCGGACGCGCAATCTGGCCTCTGAGTCGAAAAGCGCAATGAGAATCTGCGGGATTCGCTTGGCGAATCCTTAACGGTTGCTAATCGCACTTTTCCAATGCAAAAACTGCGGGCATGAGAATTCAATGGATGACTTTGACTGGGTTGATGCGTGTGGGGTTGATGTTTGCGGGAGTTGCGCTGGGGCAGAGTTTCAGTGTTGCCACGGTCAGTGTTCTTGCGGCTGAAAATGATTCCAACAGCCCCGATGCGGCGGTGGGGATCGATCACATAGCAGAGGTCGAAGATCTGCCCCCAAGCCGGGTGCGTGACGAGGTGGCGGCGCTGGACCCCGCCGCACAAAAGCGAGCGCTGGAAAGTTTTCAGGCCCATGCATTTCCAGTCGCGGATCTCGACCACCTTCACTTTTGTAGCCAAGGCACACCCTTATACGTTTGTGGTCCGGGATGCAGGCATGCCCACGATGAAGGCGAAATTGAAATGGGCGATGAAGCTGGGCTAGTCTTAGAAATGGAAGAGGCGATTGCCACCTTCGATTCTGCTGTGCCGGTGTCACCGTTTCCAGCAAGCCTCAAGTTCCACAGCAACCCCGGTTCTGAGAACGTGATTTTCCTGAATTTCTCGGGAGATTCGATTGCCGGCACACGGTGGAATGAACACGAGAGTTGGGCACCGGGGCCGGACGTCTCGATTGAAGTCAGACCATACGATATTGACGGCGATTATTCGACGTTCAACACGACGGAGCAGCAGCGCATTTTTCGTATCTGGCTGCGGGTGGCTGAGGACTACGCGCCCTTCGACGTCAACGTCACCACGGAGCGGCCTTCTCAAGCCATGTTTGACACCAACAAAGTGGTGCATGTGGTCTTTTCTGAGCAATTCGATGAAAATGGATATCAGGTTCCTTATTGGGATTTGGGTGTCGGTGTCGCAGCGATTGGCGCCTTTGGGCTCAGTAATTTCAATACCCGGCACAATCCCGCTTGGGTGATGACAGTGGGTCAAAAGTTTGATAACCGCTTGGCGGATGTTGCTTCGCACGAAGTCGGGCATGTCTTTGGGTTGCTCCATCACGGACTGTTGCCTAATGAGGAGTATTACGAAGGCCACGTAGCGTTGGGCGAACCCCTCTCGTGGAAACCTATCATGGGGCAAGCGGCAAGGGCACGCCAGTTCACACGGTGGTCGAATGGTGAGTATTTCAATGCGAACAGGACAGACCAGGATGACATGGCCATCATAGCCTCGAAGATCGGCTTCCGTCCAAATGACCATGGCAACACGAATGAGACTGCCACCCCTCTCATTATTGGGGCTGGTGGTGTGATTACTGCCACAACGGTGGAAACCGATCCTGAGAACAACTTCCCGCAGAACCGGGGCATGATTGGCTCGCGAAACGATGTGGATGTGTTTAGTTTTCTCACAGATGCTGGGGACGTGAACCTCGAAGTGGCTCCACTTCGTATTTCGACGGGCCCCAATATTCCCAACGTGCGAGGGGCCACGCTCGATGTGTCGATTGAACTTTATGACAGTGACGGCACTCTCCTGGAATCCGATGACCCGGATGGCTCTGACCCCGCAAGCATTACATACACAGCGGAACCCGGGGTGTATTTCCTGCACGTCACCGGCAGCGGAGCGGGTGATCCGTTTGCAAGCGACCCGACTGGCTACACCGACTATGGCAGCCTCGGCAATTACTCCGTTACAGGCTCCATCGTCCCTCCCGCATCCATTTACCATGGCTGGGCCATTGCGAATGGGTTGTCTGGCGACGATGCGGAGCCGGACGTGATTCTCCAGCCAGACGGGCTCACCAACCTCCTGAAATTCGCCTTTGGTCTGGATCCGAACTCCGGGTCTTTTGGCCCAGTTGAGTTCATTCAGGATGGTGAATTAACCAAGCCTGGTGTGCCAACGCTCCAAATCGCCGCATCCCCGGATGATATAATAGCGGTATACATTCGCCGCAAAGATTATGAGGCGGCGGTTTTGACCTATACGGTTCAGTTCAGTGCGGATCTCAAACAATGGACGCCGAGCAATACGTCGCCGACCGTGCTCACGGACGCCAACAGCACCAGCGACCACGAAGTCGTCGGCATCCCATTTCCAAATAGCGTCCCCGTCGCTGGTGGCGGCGAACCCCTCGCCGCACGATTCATGCGATTGGTCGTCACGTTGGAGTGAACTCTGTCTTCGCATGGAAGTTGAACAACGTATGCAGAAAACTTTAACACATTAGTCCTCTCATCACACCAGCACAGGATGCCTACCAAAAATTCCGATGCCCGGACCATCACCTTTCGCGAGACGCTTGCGGTTTGGGTGAAAATTGGCCTGCTCAGCTTCGGTGGTCCAACCGGGCAAATCGCGCTGATGCACCGCGAGTTGGTTGAGAAGCGTCGCTGGATCAGTGACTCGCGCTTTCTACACGCGCTCAATTTCTGTATGCTCCTGCCCGGGCCGGAAGCGCAGCAACTGGCGATCTATACCGGCTGGCTGCTCCAACGCACGCTGGGGGCAATCATTGCCGGCGTACTCTTTGTCCTGCCGGGTGCTCTTCTGATCGGCGTGATCAGCTATTGCTATGTCGCCTTTGGCGATGTTCCGGCGATGGAGGCCATTTTTTATGGGCTCAAGCCGGCGGTGCTGGCGATTGTCGCCGCAGCGATGCTCCGCATGAGCAAAAAGATTTTGCGCAACCCGGTGCTGTGGGTGCTCTCGGCCCTGGCATTTATTGGCATTTTCTTTTTCAACCTGCCTTTCCCGCTGATCGTTTTAAGCGCTCTCGTGTTCGGAGTTTACGCCAGCTACCGGCACCCGTCCTGGCTCGAGGTCAGCGGTGGTGGCCACGGTGCCACGGCATCCAAGGACTCCAGCGAGGACTATCTTATATCAGATGCGACTGCCGCCGCCAAACGACCGGCACTCAGCCGCACACTCGGGACTGTGGCCTTATGGTCCATCGTGTGGACGGTCCCGCTACTCATCACACTGATCGCGCTCGGGCGCGGCCATATTTTGACCGAACAAGCGCTCTTCTTCGGCCGCGCCGCGCTGGTCACTTTCGGCGGCGCGTATGCCGTTTTGCCCTACGTTGCGCAACAAGCCGTCGAACACCACGGCTGGATCACGGCTACCCAAATGGTCGATGGACTCGGCCTGGCGGAGAGCACCCCCGGACCACTGATTCTTGTGCTCCAGTTCGTCGGTTACGTCGGTGGCTGGCAAAATCCCGAGATGCTTTCGCCCGCCAGCACCGCGCTTTTGGCCGCCCTCATCACCAGTTGGATGACCTTTGTCCCCGGCTTCCTCTTCATCCTGGCCGGGGCACCCTACGTCGAAGCCACCCGCGGGCACCTCCGCATCACCGCCGCCTTGACTGCTATCACTGCCGCTGTCGTCGGCATAATCCTGAATCTCGCAGTTTGGTTTGGTTGGCACGTTATTTGGAGCAGTGAGACTGGCTGGGACTTCATCTCCCTCGGCCTTTCCATCGCCTTTTTCATTCTCTTGCAAAAATGGAAACTCGATGTCCTGTGGGTCGTCCTCATCGGCGCCCTTTGCGGACTCGCCGTGCAATTTCTGGTTTTGCCGATTGTTTCCTAGGCATGGCACGATTCTCTGACGCCTTAAAAAATCTTTGACAATAAAGTCAGCAGGAGGAGTCCTCCGTTATCCGGGAATTTTGGATAACTGCCGCCACTCGGTTCGTCTCTTTCGCGACATCCGCCCTTCGAGAGCCTCAGGGCCTTGAGCCTGTCGAAACGGCGAGCGGAGTCCCTACGCGGGCAGTTTCGCCGGGAGGGGGCCGCGTTGCTTTTCCTTTTAGAAACCGTCGCCCCGCGAAAAATAGTTCGACGCAGCTGATAAAACACTATTGCTTCAAAACTCATTTAGGGCCTGTAGCTCAGCGGTTAGAGCAGGGGACTCATAATCCCTTGGTCGTGGGTTCGAACCCCACCGGGCCCACCACCTCAAAGAGGTGTATTTTGAGCGAAGCGAATCGGGGTGAGAACGCACGAAGTGGGTTTGACGGAGCGAAGCGGAGATGGGACATCGCAGAGCGATGGTCTCGCAGAGATGCCGCAGGCACCAACCCCACCGGGCCCACCATTGGTTTTTATTTGCTGACTGGGAGCTTTGTGTTCTTCTTCGGCGCATGGATCCACTTGAGAGTTTAAAGGCTTATGCGCGCTTCCCTTCGGTTTCGACCGATCCGGCTTATGCGGAGGGGATGCAGGGTGCCCGTGACTATGCGGCTGGTCTGTTGCAGCAGCTCGGTTTTTTGGTCGAGGTGGTGCCGACGGAGCGCCACCCAATCATTTATGCGGAGCGCATTCGGAATCCGGAGTGGCCGCATGTGGTACTGTATGGACACTACGATGTGCAGCCAGCCGACCCGTTTGAACTGTGGGAGAGCGAGCCCTTTGATCCGCAGGTGCGGGAGGGTCGTCTTTACGCGCGGGGCGCGGCGGATAATAAGGGGCCGACGATCGTCCATATGACCGCGCTGGCGCGGGTATTGGAAAAACATCCGGAGCTGCCGCTGAACTTTTCGTATGTGATCGAGGGTGAGGAGGAGATCGGCAGCCCGAGCATGGCCAAGTTTTTTGAGACCCACGGTGAGCGGCTGAGTCAGGCGGATTTCCTGTTGGTTTCGGACACTGGCAGTCCGAATGCGCAGCAGATCGTAGTGACGACAGCGATCCGTGGACTGGTGGATTTGGAGATCAAACTGAAAGGAGCCAAGGGTGATCTGCACTCCGGGATTCATGGTGGGGCGGTTTATAACCCGATTCAGGCGCTGACAGAAATCTGCGCTTCGCTGCACGATGGGGATGGGCGGGTGAACGTGCCTGGTTTTTATGACGAAGTTTTCCCGATTCACGAGTGGGAGCGGGAGCAGTTGCAGCGCTATCCGGAGACGGATGAGAGCTATCGCGAAATGCTGGGCGTGGCGGGATTTTTCCCGGCCAATGGACTGAGCCCGCTGGAGGCGGTGCGCTTTGGCCCGACGCTGGAGTTTAACGGGATCGGCGGTGGCTATCAGGGAGCGGGGAGTAAAACCGTCATTCCCAGCGAGGCCTTTGCCAAAATTACCTGTCGGCTGGTGGCCAATCAGGACCCGACCAAAATCCAACAAGCGGTGATCGATGCCATCGAAGCACGCTGCCCGGCGGCCTTGAAACTGAGCATTCGCTGCGGCGGGAGTGGGGCACCCTACATGGTGGTCCCGCCCGGGCGTCCCGGTGCAGCGGCGGATCAGCCAGCTGCGCTGGTGCGGGCCTTTGAATCGGTGGATACGGCCATCACGCAAGCCTTTGGCCAGCCCCCGATTTATCTGCGGGAGGGCGGCAGCATTCCGGTGATCGGCGATTTCAAAAAGCGCGCCGGACTGGACTCGCTGATGGTGGGCCTTTTCACGCCGGAGGATAATTTACACGCGCCGAATGAGAGTTTTGACCTCTCGATCATGGAGCGCGCCATCGATGCCTTTGAGCGGATCATTCAGGAGATCGCGGGCGTAAAATAGTTGCCGAGTTGATCGTGCTGGTGGGGTGTCAAATATGTAAAACGACCAAACGCGAAGGCGTTCGGCTACGACGTCTTTTTCTTGTAGCCGAAGCCCTTCGGCTTTGGTCGAACGTCCCGGTGGATGCGAAACGACCAAACGCGAAGGCGTTCGGCTACGAATTTTTATGACTTTGAATGCATCCACTTCAGCTTTGGGGCTTTATTGCCATGTGCCTTTTTGCGCCTCCACCTGCGACTTTTGTGCCTTTTACCAGGAGAAGCCGCGGCGGGGCGATCTGTTGCGCTATTTTGAAGCGATGGAGCGCGAATTCGCGTTGCTGCCGCCGGACCGGGTGGTGGACACGGTCTTTTGGGGCGGGGGCACGCCGGGGCTGCTGGCGGCCAAGGATTTGGAGCGACTGGGGCGGATGCAGCTGGCGGCGCTGGTCCAGCCACCGCACGAGTGGACGGTGGAAATGGCACCCTCCACGGTGAAGCCCGACAAGCTGGCGGTGCTGAAAGATTTGGGCGTGACCCGGATTTCGATGGGGGTGCAAAGTTTTGATGCGGCGCTGCTGGAGTCGCTGGGGCGGCTGCATAACCCAAAGCAAATTTACCGCGCGTGGGAGGCAATCGAACAGGCTGGTTTTGCCGCGACGAATCTGGACCTGATTTTTGCCATACCGGGGCAATCACTGGCACAATGGCAGGCGGACATAAGGGAGGCGGCACGGCTGGGGCCGAGCCACCTATCGACCTACTGCCTCACCTTCGAGGAGGACACCGCGCTGTATGTAAAACTGGCGCAGGGCAAGGTCCGCATTGATGAAGCGCGGGAGGTGGCGTTCTATGAAGCGGGCTGGCAATTGCTGGATGAGCTGGGTTTCACGCAATACGAGATCTCAAATTTCGCCCGGCCCGGCATGGAATGTGTCCATAATCTGAATACATGGCGCATGCACGAATGGATCGGGTGCGGCCCCTCGGCGGCGAGCCAATACGCCGGGGAGCGCTACCAGCGTCCCAGCAACTTGGATGAATGGATGCGGGGGATGTGGACCGATGCGGCACCCAAACAGGAGCAGGTCGTGCTGAATGACCGCATCTTGCTGGCAGACAGTCTGGTCTTTGGCCTGCGTATGAACGAGGGGGTGGACTTCGCGGCCCTGCGGCAGCGGTATCCGGCGGCGGGGGAGCTGAGCCAGTTGGAGGGACTTATTGGGCGGCTACTGGAGGAGCAGATTCTGACCCAAGCTGAGGGTCGGCTACGGCTGAGCCCGAAGGGGCAATTGCTGGCCGATGCAGTGGGGACTGAGATTCTGGAGGTCGTATGAGGAAGAAGCCTGAAGCGTAGGGGCTTTCCTGGGGAAGCCCGCGAACGCTCGCGGCGTTGCGGAAAGACCGGGGGCAATGCAAGGTTCGCGGGTGGCGCGAGCACCACCCCTACGGGGATTTCGATCCCGATCCCGATTGCGATTCCGATTGCTACTTCGAACCACGTAGGGGCTTTCCTGGGG
>PXBU01000324.1 GCA_003566795.1 Puniceicoccaceae bacterium
TGAATCGTGGCCAGTCCTTGCCAGTCAGCCCCGCGCAATGGATGCACCTTCGGCGGATATTTTCGTTTTTTCTCCCGCTGCCAAGCCCCCACAAAGCCCCGCACAAACTCCTGGCTGCCCAGAATCGCACCATCCGTAAAATAGCGCACCCGGCAGCGCAGCACCGTTGCCTTCGGCAGCAGTGCACCCTCCTGCTCCAGCACCTTCAACGCCTTTTGCCGATCCACCTCCGAGAGCCCCGCCTCCCCGGCACGCTTGCCAAAAATCAACTCACGGTGCAGTTGCAACGCCTCCGCCAGCGATACCTGCTGCCCGCGCCCCGACCCATCCGCATACGCGCCCCAAATGTGGCGGATGCCTTCACAAGCAGCCTGCCCGCCGGAGCCCTGGCGCAGGCGGGAGCCTGCCGAATGGACCTGCCCTGAGCTTGTCGAATGGGCCTGCCCTGAGCCTGCCGAATGGGTCTGCCCTGAGCCTGCCGAATGGGTCTGCCCTGAGCTTGCCGAATGGGCCTGCCCTGAGCCTGTCGAATGGGCCACCGCTTCCGCGTAGCCACAAAAACGATAATCCTTTGGATCGTCCACAATCCCTGCCCGCACCGGATTCAGATCGATATAAGCCGCCATCGTTTGCAGCGGGTTGCCCTGACCCTGCACCAAAACGCTTTTAAAACGGTCCGCCCAAAGTGGGCCATAGCGCCCGTGAGATTTATTGAACCACATCGTGAAGCGCTGTTTCAGCGTTTTCATAAACTCAGAAACGTCATGCATCCGCGCCAGCAGACGCCGCCGGATCGCCTCCGCCGCTTCACCGCCACTGGCCAGAGTCTTTTCCATCACCGCCGCCGAAGCCGTCTGGTATTTCGTCCGCTTCGGATAAAGAATCCGCCAGCGCCGCATCAACTCCCGGTCAGACAACTGCCGGGGCTCTGGCACCCGCACCAAAACGTGGAAGTGGTTCCCCATCAAAGCATAGGTCAAAATCTCCACCCCACAGAATGCCGCAACCTGCGCGATCATCTTCCGCAGCACCTCCTTCTCCCGGTCCCCAAACAAACGCTCACCATTCACCGTCCGACTCATGCAATGATATACACTCTCACAACCACTGACTTTCAACCTCGATGTACGCATCCAAACACAACAACACCCCACACATCATTTGTCCACCCTTATTTTTAGGGACAGTCCCTTATTTTTTAATAATCCACGTTTATAGCCCTTATTTTTCTCTTTTTCCAAGACCGTTCTAATAATCCTATCCCGCTGCCGCTACGCTCCCCTCCGTTTTGCGCAGAGAAAACAAAGTATCCGCGCAGCGGACCAGGGACTTGCACCGCTTCAGCGCGGCCCTCTTTTTATCCTTGCAGTGCGTGTGCTGGCACCTACTTTCCGCCGATCCCCCGAACGATTGGAATCGTTCTTTGCGCCTCGGCGTGGGAGTAGTCAGTCAACCTCAACCAAACGCTGCGCTCAACGCGTGGCCAAGAATACAACACAATGAGTCAACTCATGGAACAGCTGCTGGCAGGCAGCACAATTGATAACCTCGAAGAGGGTTCCATCATTAAGGGAACCATCATAGAGATCCGCCCCGCCGAAGTCGTCGTCGACATCGGTGGCAAATCCGAAGGCATCGTGCATGCCAGCGAGTTCGTCGATATGAGTGAGCTGCAAGTCGGCTCCGAACTCGAAGTCTTTCTGGAAAAGCTTGAAGACAAGGAAGGTAACCCGGTTATCTCCTACGATAAAGCTGAGCAAAAGAAGAATTGGGAGAAGATCGTCGAAGATTGCGAAGAAGGCTCGGTCATTCAGGGCCGTGTCCGCTCCAAAGTTAAGGGCGGCCTGATCGTCAGCATCGGCGTCGATTCCTTCATGCCAGCTTCCCAAATCGATGTGCAGCCGCCGAAGAATCTCGATCAATACGTCGGCCAGACCTACGACTTCAAAGTCATCAAGATCGATCTTGAGCGGAAGAACATTGTGGTCTCCCGCCGCGAGCTGATCGAAGAGCAACGCATGGAGAAACGCCGTGCGCTGCTGGAAGAGGTCAAACCGGGCGATACCCGCCGTGGCCAGGTCAAGAACATCACCGATTACGGTGCCTTTGTCGACCTCGACGGTCTCGACGGTTTGCTCCACATCACCGACATGTCCTGGGGTCGCATCCAGCATCCGTCTGAGATGCTGAAGCAAGGCGAAGAGATCGAAGTCATGATCATCGAAATTGATCGTGACCGTGAGCGCGTCTCCCTCGGTCTGAAACAACTTCAGGACAATCCGTGGGATCGCATTGAGGAACGCTTCCCGATCGGTTCCACCGTCAAGGGTAAGGTCGTTAACCTCGTGCCTTATGGAGCCTTCATCGAAATCCAGGAAGGGGTCGAGGGTCTGGTCCACGTCACCGAACTCTCCTGGACCAAGCGTATCTCCAAGCCGGGCGAAGTGCTGCGCATCGGCGAGGAAGTCGAAGCAGTCATCCTCGGCATCCAGAAGGAAGAGCAGAAAATCTCTCTCGGCACCCGTCAACTGGACGAGAACCCCTGGGAAATGGCCCGCCACAACTACCCGGCCGGTGCCCGTGTCCGCGGCAAGGTGCGCAACCTCACCACTTATGGTGCCTTCGTCGAACTGGAAGAAGGTATCGACGGCATGGTGCACGTCTCCGACATGTCCTGGACCCGCAAGGTCAACCACCCCTCCGAGGTGGTCAAGAAGGGCGACGAAGTTGATGCTATCGTGCTCGATGTGGATGCCGACAGCCAGCGCATCTCGCTCGGCATGAAGCAGCTTTCGACCGACCCATGGGACGAAATCGAGACGCACTTCAAGATCGGCGACATGGTCAAGGGCAAGGTCTCCAAGATCACCAGCTACGGTGCCTTCATCGAGCTCGACAACGACATCGATGGCCTCGTGCACATCTCGCAGATCAGCGAGGAGCGAGTCGAGAAGATCAAGGATGTGCTGAACGAAGGTGACGAAGTCACTGCCCGAGTGATCAAGATCGACAAGGACGAGCGCCGCATCGGTCTCTCCATCAAGGCCGCCAACTACAGCGACGAAGACCTCGCCAAGGAGCGCCAGGCCTTTGACAACGTCACCGCCGGCGAGGATCTCACCAGCCTCGGTGACCTGCTCGACGAAGCCACCAAGTAGACGGCTGTCACCGTGTATTTTTCAAAGGCCCCCGCGCAAGCGGGGGCCTTTTTTGTGGTCCCTGATAATGGGAGGGTCCAGCTCCGTCTGGACCGCGCAGGCAAAAGCGGCACCGATAGCACAATCGCGTCCCGGACGGAGCCGGGCCCTCCCGATACGCAGCCAGCCCCTTCGCCAAAAAGGTCAAAGCTTAATGTAAAATCCATCGAGCGTTTGTGGAAATCTAGCAACAGTAGAAAATATCCTTGGTTCCATCTATTTGTATTCGCTTACTCCCCTACTCCGTTTTGCAACTTTTCTGCCCTCCCACACATGAAACCACCACCCACCTTTGATCGCACCTTCCTGCGCGAGCTCGCGGGCGGAATGGTGCTCAAGGCGGGCGAGCGGCTGTTTGAGTCGCATGCGGTCGCATCGGCCACATGGGAGAGCCCGGTTTTGATTGGACAAGTCAAGGGCACGAGCGAGCACTACCGACCCGAACTGAATCTGCGGTCCACGGTGTTCGCCGACAACCGCTGCAACTGCCCGGACGGGCGCAAGCGCAAGGTGTGCGCGCACGCGGTGGCGGCCGCACTTCACTTCCAAGCCTGCCAACAGGAACAACGCAACGAGGCCGCCGCGCAAGCGGCGGAGGCCAGCCCGCCGCCCGAGGCGGCAGCTACCCCCGACCCAGCCCCAGTTGGGCTCAAATCCATCCACCTCACCGACACCGGCACGCGCCTGCGACTGCTGGTCTTCTTACCCCCGAACCTGGAGCAGGCGGCCCAACGTCAGGCGATTGTGGTCAAGCTCGACGCCGCCGCCGGACGTGACATCCGCCCGCTCAACAAACTCAGCCCGACCGAAGCCTACGCCACCAGCGCGGCGCAGGAGCAGGCGCTCCGCCTGGTCGAAACCTGGTGCGGCGGCAAGTTGGCCGGACTCCTACAGCTCACCCCGGCGCGCCTGCGCAAATTCCTCGCCACACTTACAGGCGAGCCCGTCGTGTATTGGGTCAAGCAGCCCAACCAACCCATCACCTGGGAGGGTGACACGCTCGCAGGCGTGCATGAGTTTCTCGGAACCAAGGAAGATGGGGATGAAGAGGACGCACCTGCCACAGTCGAAGCAGCCAAACCCAGCATCAAGCCCAACGTCAGTCTGCGGGAACCCTCCCGCCCCAACCCGCGCCGTCTGGCTGAGTCCAAGCGCAAGGTGCTCTTCCAAACCAGCCCGCAGGACTACCCCAGCTGCGGCTCCCGCACCGAATCGACCGCTGTGAAGGTGGCCGATGCGATGGAAGGCTACCCGTCGAATCGCATCGTCGTGGATGGCTCGCCCAACTTCCTTGCCATCCGGCTGCCCGCGCACGACGACAGCATTCAGCCACTGCGCGAAATTCTCAAGCAAGCCGGCTTCATGCTGGAACCCTCCAACCGCAAGTGGTGGCTGCGCGACCGGCACAAAACGCTCAACTTTTTGGCCGCTCACTGGCAGGCCCTCAAAACAAAATGGCAGGCCGAATTCACCGAAAACTTTGAAGAGAAGCTCAGCGGCGTGAACCTGTCGTCCATTGAGGTGCAAACCAAGGAAGAGGCTGGTCGCTTCTTCCTGGACGTCAGCCTGAGCGCACAAGCCGACGAGATGAATCTGCGCAAGGCCATTGCCAGCGGCAAGAGCTACCTCGACTCCGATGAGAGGACGATCACCCTACTGGATCAGTCTTCTGTCGAGCGACTGCATCAAATCGAGCGCGCCGTCAGCGGACAAGCCGACCGCCCCTTCACCCCCACCTTCAGTAAAAAGCTCAGCACCGCCGAGTTGGCGGATGTGGAGGATCTGATCGATGAGGTCTGCGAGGGCTGGCAACCGCCCCAGGCCTGGCAGTCCCGCAGCCGGGCGCTTAAGCAAGTCGGCGCACTGGAGCCTGCGCCGATCCGTCCCGCATTCGACACCATCCTCCGCAGCTACCAGCGCATCGGGGTGGCTTGGCTCTGGCACCTCTACCGGCATGATTTAGGCGGCATCCTCGCCGATGAGATGGGCCTGGGCAAAACCCTGCAAGCCCTGGCGCTGATTGAATGTATCCGTCCTTCGGCAGGCTCAGGAGAGGCAAATCAGAATACGGAGAAAAAACCCGCCCTGGTCGTCTGCCCCGCCAGTTTGGTGGAGAACTGGCAGCGGGAGACGAGCCGCTTCACGCCGGGCCTGAAGGCCATCAAACACCACGGCCCGAAACGCGCCAAGGAGCCGGTTGCGCTGGAAGATGCCGACCTCGTCATCACCTCTTACGGCACCCTGCGCCAGGATGCGGAGTTGCTCACCACGATGGACTGGTGCGTCGTGATCGGCGACGAGGCCCAGCACATCAAGAACCGCCGCAGTCAAAATGCGAAAACCCTCAGCCGCTTGCACAGCGCGGGCCGCTTCTTGCTCACGGGCACACCGGTGGAAAACTCGCTCGACGACCTGCTCTCCCTCTTCACCTTCCTGATGCCCGGCTACCTGGAAAAGGCCCCGCCCAAACTCTCACCGGAAGACCGCGCCTGGCACAGCAACCGCCAGACCACGCGCGCGGCCGCCTACATTCTCCGCCGCACCAAGCGGGAAGTGGCCCCCGAGCTACCGGACAAGATCGAGAAAACCTTCTTCTGCGAACTCGGCAGTAAACAAAAGCGCTTCTATCAGGAAACCCTCGAAAAGACCCGCCGGGAAATCTTCAACCTCGAAATGGCGGGGGCCAACGAAGGACGGCTCAAGTTCGCCGCCTTCACCGAGTTACTTCGCTTGCGTCAGGCCTGCGTCGACCCCCGCATCCTCGACGCGAGCTTCGCCGCCAAGGAATCCGCCAAACTGGCCGCCTTCGACGAAGTGCTGGACGAGTGCCTCGACAACGGCAGCCGCATGCTGGTCTTCTCCAGCTTTGTCACTGCGCTCAAGCTGCTGGCGGAACACCTCGAAGCCAGAGGCCACCGCTTCTGTTACCTCGACGGCTCGACTAAAAACCGCCTCGCGATCTGCGACCAATTCAATCAAGACGAGAACATCCCCGTCTTCCTCATCTCCCTGAAAGCGGGCGGCACCGGACTCAACCTCACCGGTGCCGATACCGTCCTCCACTACGACCCCTGGTGGAACCCCGCCGCCGAGGCCCAGGCCACCGACCGCGCCCACCGCATCGGACAGGAAAAAGTTGTCACCAGCATCAAACTCATCGCCACCAACACGGTAGAAGAAAAAGTCCTCGAATTACAGGCCAAGAAAGCCGAGATCCTGGCCGAACTTTTCGAGGAGTCCGCCGCCGCCAACGCCAAAGTCAGTATCGAGGACATCAAAGAACTGCTAGGCTGATTGGAAGCGTGGTACTCAGGGAGGGATTTGAACCCTCACGCCCTTGCGGGCACCACGACCTGAACGTGGCGTGTCTGCCGTTCCACCACCTGAGCAAATGCGAAGTGGGAGAGAAAAGTTTGGGCGGGCGTCGCTGTCAACTTTGGAATTTACTGAATTCGCACTTTAAATAGGATTTATCCTAGATCCAGTAGTCAAATGCCAGAGGACAGAAGCCAGATATTGCAATTCAATGCCTTATGAAAAAAAAGCCGACCCTTGCGAGGGTCGGCTTTCTGAAAAGTGAACGATTCGTTCGTTTACGCGGCGGCGGAATTGGCTTCCTTGGCCTTCTCGATCAGGGCCAGAAAGGCGGGCTCGTCGTGGATCGCCAGCTCGGAGAGCTGCTTGCGGTCCAACTCGATACCGGCGGCCTTCAGACCATGCATGAAACGGCTGTAGTTGATGCCATTATTGCGGCAGATCGCGTTGATGCGGACGATCCAGAGTTGACGGAACTCGGACTTTCTCTTGCGGCGATCGCGGTAAGCGTAAACTTCCGCGCGGTCGACAGCGTCTTTCGCATAGCGGAAGAGGCGTGATTTATTTCCGAAATAGCCTTTGGCTTTTTTCAGAACTTTCTTGCGACGTGCGAGCGTCGCGGGACCATTGGTGGCTCTAGGCATGTTATGTGTCTCTCTCGTTTAGGTCGCTGCCGGGTCGCCCATTTTCATGTTACCCGACTAGCGTGAGTTAATTGAATCAAACGTTTCCGGTGTGGTTTATGCGTACGGCATGGCGCGCTTCAGATCAGCGGCCTGCCCGGGCGCGACAAGCTTGCTGCTGCCGGCGCGGCGGCGCTGCTTGACGCTCTTGTTGCGAAGCAGGTGGCGGTGCCCCGGCGTGCGACGCAGGAGTTTACCGGTGCCTGTCTTCTTGAAACGTTTGGCGATGGATTTACGTGTTTTCTGCATGAGAAATGTGGAAAAGAGGAGGAAAA
>PXBU01000282.1 GCA_003566795.1 Puniceicoccaceae bacterium
TCATGCGGAACAAGATTGTGGATCAGATCCGCAAATCCGTTAAAGAAAACAAAGTTGATATTGATGCTGAGGACGAAGCAATTTTGGAAAGCTCCTGGTTTAAATACAGCGGGATCGCCACCACCAATCCCGACCCCTGGGAGTTTAATCCCAGGAAATTCTACGATAACGGAGAATTCTGGAAAGTTTTCCAATATTGCATCGATCAGGTCAAAGATCCGGCCCGCCAGGCCTTCGTACTCCGTGTCCTCGAAGACCAAACCACCGAGGAAGTCTGTAAGGTAATGGATATTACACCGAACTATCTGTGGGTCTTACTGCACCGAGCCAGAACCCAGCTCAAATCCCTGCTCGAACAAAACTGGCTCAACGAAAAGAACTCCTAACTCTCAAGCTAATGCTCACCTGCAAACAAGTCTCCAATGCATTGTCCCGGGAAGACTACGAAAAGCTCCCTCCCCTCAAGCGCTTTTTTTTAAAGCTGCACGTTAAGCTATGTGTATTTTGCGGGAAATTTAACCGCCAGGTAATGGAGTCGCAGGACATGTGCCGCTGCTACCGGGAACACGAGGAACAACTCATCGATCACCGCGCCAAGCTGGAAGACGACAAAAAGGAGAAATTGAAAAATCTGCTCCTCTCCCAAGTAAAGGAAAAATAGGCCACCCCCTGGGCCTTCGAAATGAGCAACAACCGCAGCAGAGGAAAAATCATCACCTCGGTGATCTTACTTGCCGCCCTCGCCACGGCTGCGGTCTTGGGCCTGGCGTTCTATTTTTCCAGTTCCAGCATCCACCAACTGCTGACGGATAACTACCAGCTCAATCGAGCGATTCATAATCTCACCGACGAACAGCAGATCGGCTTCGCTACCCTGCAATCACGCTCCCGCAACGCGCTCGGCGAGGTGGAAAGCCTGGTCCGATTCGTCCAAACCGCCCCGGGTAAACCCAACGAAATTATTAGTGAAGAGCTTTTTGTCGTGGCAGGTGATGTGATTTTCTTCGACGCCTTGATCATTAAGTTCAGCGACCAATACGTGAAAGATGGCAAGGAACGGGCTCTCTACCTGTGGCGGCGCATCTACGGCGAGGATCAGGCCCCCGCTGATGGCGACTTGATTCAAAGCCCTGGCCAAGCGCCGGAACGCTACCGGGCCATTACCCAATCGCTGCGACTCCGGGATCAGGTCACTTTTTGGGACGCAATCTGGGGACTGGCGAATGACCCCCAGCAATTAAGTCAGTATGGGGTGAAAGCTGTCTTTGGGAATGCCATCTACACAAAAATGGAGCCGGATCGCGTTTACCTCTTTAAAATCAGCCCCACCGGCCAGATCTATCCGGACGTGCTGCGTTATCAGTAGGGGTCCAAATTTTTACGCGGGGTAAATTTGGTTCTTAACCTCAATATTAGTCGGCTGCCCGCGGTGGACTGACCGGCCGAATGTCGCCCGCAAAAATACTTTGATAGATCTTATTTCTGGTAGCGCGCAGCTGATTGAGATCAAAGTCGCGCCGTTTCACATAGTTCGGCCCGTAACGGTAACTCGCAGCTAGTAATGGATAGGAAAAGGAATCATGCCTTTGCAGGAAATCGCGACAAAAAACCAGGTAGTCGACCCCAACACGAATATTCGTCTTCCAATTCCATGCCCGGCGGTACGATACATCCGAGACTTGCTCCCAAGCCGGCTTAGTGAGTTGCATCATGCCGCGAGCGACCGAACTGCGAGCCCTGGCGTTCAAACTGCTCTCGGCCCAGGCAATCGCGTAGACAAATCCAGGATCGAGGCCCTTTTCCGCAGAGACCTCTTGAATGAAAGGCCAAACTTGCCCGGGCGCGACGCGCTTCTCCCGCCGATCAAGCATCGTTGTCAGCACCAGCGCCAAGACTAAAACAACCACTCCGAGCACCACGGTGAGTCGAATCAAAAAACGCTCATCGCGCTGATAATGTTGGTCGGGTGACATGGCTTGAGGCAACCAAACGCGAAGGCGTTCGGCTACGGGTTTTGATAATTTGAGACATGAAAACGTATTTGCGGGCATGCTAGAAGCAGTGCTCGCAAGCTAAACAGATTTAAAGCGCCTGCCAGCTAATTGACCGCCCGCTGGCTGGCGCGCCCGTGCAGTGCTTGCCTGTGGCTTCATCCCCGGACGGAAGCGCATCACGGCATGAAAAGCCTCCGGTAATTCGGATGCAGCCCGAAAGACCCTGACCTTACCCTGATAGGTATAGTTCACAATGACTTCACTCGCGTGCAGCATCAACCGCTTCTCCCCCGTCTCTAAAGCAACTTCCCGGTTGAATGCGAAATTCCCGTAGCTGCGGTCCCCGACGATGGGGTGCCCGTGTTTTTTGCACTGAATGCGCAACTGGTGGGTGCGTCCTGTCACCGGAATCAGTTTGAGCAGGGCGATGGGGAAGCCTCCCACCGGCTTACTGATCATCTGATAACTGGACTTCGCTTTAACCAGCCGCCCTTTTTTAATTTTACGTCCGTTGTTGATCAGATCCTTACTGATTACATCGGACCATTTGCCGGCATTTTTAGCGGGCTGGTGGCGCACCAGCGCATGGTAGTGCTTGATGACCTTATGGGAGCTGAATTGCAATTTAATGGTGCTGGCGATCTCGGCATTCAGGCCAACCAGGATCACGCCTGAGGTGGGTGAATCCAGGCGGTTGATCAGCCAGACCCGACGCTCTTCGCCCGCCGCATTTTTCCAAAAATAAAACTCCCCCTCGTAATCATAGCTCGCCCGCAGCAATGAGCGCTCGATATCCTCGGATGTATTCGGGTGCGACAGAGCTCCGACTGGTTTCTCCAGTGCCACCAAGCCGTCCGCATTGGAGTTAAGCACGCACACACCCGTGTTGAGTGGCAGCTCATTTAAATCGTTCATCGCTTCACCGGACATCATTACACTATAGCAGTGAATAACTCATCGCTTTGATCAAACACATTTATCAGCGATAATGAAAGACGACATTCAGCCAGCGTTCCGAGCCAAATACCTGCACCATTTCTTCCGTCCAGGGACGAAAAGGCGATCGCTTGGTAATCGCATTCACACAGATCACGGTCGCCACCTGGCTGGCGGTGCTCTGGACCGCTTCGACATGGTCCACCGTGCCATCCGCCTGGATGCGGAAACGCACATGCACCCGTGCCGCCGTGTCCATCGGTTGGAAAAACTCAATTTCTTGATACCAACCGCTCTGAATCGCAGCGTAGAACTGCTGCTCGTATTCTCCGAACTCGCTAAAAGTGGCATCAATCGCGACTTCGCCGCGCCGACGAGCCGAGCTGTCTGACTGGCGCAGCGGCCCGCTCACCAGATCGGGGTCCAGCCGCGGACGCTCGCGTGGCATGGGGCGGGCCTCGGCGGCTCCGCCTGAGCCATCGCCCGCCTCCAACTCCGTTGGCAGCTCCACGGGAGGCCGATATACATTGATCGGAGCCTCCGGGTCCGGCTCCTCGAATACCTCGTCTGCGGGTCCGGTGTCCGCTATCTGGCTGCCGGGCCCCTCCTCAGTTTCGGGTTCCTGTTGGATGAAATCCGGTGGCGGCAGCGGCTCGGCGGTAGCCACGGCTGGCGGTGAATCGGCGTCGCCCATATCGCCCGCCGCACCCTCGTCCTCACCAGGCTGCGCTTCCGTGGAGTAAATCCCCGGCTCAATCGGCTCAGCCTCGGGCTGTGGCATCGGCTGCTCCACGATCTTCATCGAATCCTCCTCTCCATCGACCGCCGGAAAGTCGGAGTCATCCGCCTCCAGCGGATCCTCATCGGCGGCCTGCTGATCCCGAAAGGAATACTGATCACTACGATCCGGCACGTTCTCGGGCACCGCCGGATTGGCCTCAACGTAGCGCATCTGCTCAGGATCCACCAAGTTGATCTCGTAGGTGACGGGCTCACTCCGCGTTGCCTCCTCAGGAACGGGCAGCAACTGCTCAGGCAGGGCAAAAATGAGCAACAAATGCACTAGCACAGTGATGACGAACGCCACCCAAGCCGTCCGCGTCCGCCCAAGCCGGAATTCGTCAAAAGGATGCGCGCGAAAAGTCTCCATGTCAGCTCCCATAAATGTGGGACTCTGCTTCAGACCTTAAAATCGAACTTGAGTTCAGCAAGTCTTTGCTCAAGCGCCTGAATCGGCAGCCCCATTACATTTTCAATGGATCCCCGCACCGACTCGATGATCATTTCGCGCGCTTGTTGAATGCCATAGGCACCGGCCTTGTCCATCGGATCCACCTGCTCAAAATAGCGGTCGATGACCTCGTCCCCAAATGTTTTGAAGCGCACCTCGCTCGGCTCGACAAAGACCTCCCGCAATCCACCGTCTGCCCAATACAGTGCCACCGCAGTATAAACCACATGACATCGACCTGCGAGACGCTGCAACATCCGGCGTGCCTCCGCCATGTCCGATGGTTTGTTAAACACCTCACTTTCAAGCGCAACTGTCGTATCCGCACCCAGCACCAGCGCGCCGGGCTGCGAGGCACTCACCGCAGCGGCCTTGAGCCGCGCATTGGCGGCTACCATCTCAGTCGGATCCTGGCCCGGCGCGTTGTCCTCCTCCACATCCGCCGAGCACACTTCAAAGCGCAGTCCGATCTGCTCCAGCAAATCACGGCGGCGCGGCGAAGCCGAGCCGAGAATCAATTTTTCGGGATAGTTGTTCATATCACTGACTCTATCACAAAAGTTTTAGGAGAAAAAGCAACCCGTAGCGGAACGGTGAAACCGTTTCGACGCCGCCCAAATCCAAAAATCCGTAGCGGAACGGCAAAGCCGTTTCGACGCCCATTCCGTAGCGGAACGGTGAAGCCGTTTCGATCCCCACCCAAATTCAAGCAACTCGTAGCGGAACGGCAAAGCCGTTTCGACCCTCACCCTGTAGCGGAACGGTGCAGCCGTTTCGATCACCTCTAAGCTGCGCTCCGTCGATGCTTTAGCGAGCGAGCGCTCGTAATCTTACTCTTAATCCTAATCCTAATCTACTCTCAATCAGTTATTTGGGATTAAGATTATGAGTAAGATTACGATTACGATTTAGCGTAAATCTGCCCTAAGTTATTGCCATTCGAGCCAATGCTTCGGTGGTGCGTCACCGAACTTCCGTGTTGGGCAGCAACCGGTCAAGGGGAGTTTTTACCAGCCGTGACAACAAATCTGATTATACCCTTCAAAATCGCTTCCACATTCCGCGACAAAGAGGCTTCAATTGATTTGATACTCTCCTTATTTTAAGCTCCACTCACTAATATGAAAATCGGCATTGCCCAAATCAACCCCACCGTCGGCGACCTCTCCGGCAACCATGCGCTCATTCTCGACGCCTATCGAGATCTGGTCAATCAGGGGGCAGAGCTGGTGCTGTTCCCGGAACTGGCACTTTGCGGCTACCCGCCGCGTGACCTCTTATTCAAGAGCCGATTTGTGGCGGACACCGAGGCCACGTTGAAAGACATCGCCGCGACAATAGGAGCCGTGCCCGCCCTGATCGGCTTTGTCGAGCAGCGCCCCGACGGTAGTAAGGGCCGCCCATTTCACAATGCCGCTGCCTGGTGCGAACAAGGTGAAATCCGGCACGTCACGCGTAAATCGCTGCTGCCCAGCTACGACGTGTTTGATGAGGAGCGCTACTTCGAGCCCGCCGAGGGTCCCGGCCTGGTCGAATGGCAGGGTAAAAAAATCGGTATCACCATTTGCGAGGACATCTGGAGCCACGCGGCCCTCCCGACCAGTCGACGCTACTGCGAAGATCCGGTCGCGGAACTGGCCGCCCAACAAATCGACCTGCTGATCAACATCTCTGCCAGCCCCTGGCATGAGGGTAAAAATGAAGCCCGCGAGCCGCTGGTGCAGGACGCAGCCGAACGCTGCCAATGTCCGGCGGTTTACTGTAACATCGTTGGCGGTAACGACGAACTCATCTTTGACGGCGGTAGCCTGGTCGCGGATCCGCAACGAGGGCTCATCGCTGGCTTCAGCGCCTTTACCGCCGAAACCCGCATCATCGACCTGAATTCACACCAGCCCAATTTCTCTGAAAGTTTTAATCTGAAGGGCAATGCCGCCACTCAAGCAGCACTGGTGCTCGGGCTGCGTGACTACGCCTTCAAGAGCGGCTTTCACCAAGCACTGATCGGACTCTCCGGCGGCATCGACTCGGCCGTGGTGTGTGCCCTGGCCGCCGAGGCCTTTGGCCCGGAAAATGTAATGGGCGTCGCCCTGCCCTCGTCGATTTCCAGTCAGCACAGCCGCGACGATGCGGCAGCCCTGGCCAGGAATTTAGGCATTGAGTATCATGAGGTGCCGATTGCGGACACCGTCGCTGCCGCCGAAAATGCCCTCGCCCCGCTCTTCGGAGACCGCCCCGCGGATGTGACCGAAGAAAATATCCAGGCGCGGGCGCGCGGCCTGCTGCTGATGGCCATGTCCAATAAGTTCGGGGCCCTCTTGCTGACGACCGGCAATAAAAGCGAAATCTCCGTCGGCTACAGCACGCTCTACGGTGATATGTGCGGCGGGCTGGCCGCTATCTCCGACCTGCCCAAGATGAAGGTCTATGCCTTGGCCCGCCACATCAATGCCCACGCCGGACGTGAGCTCATCCCCGTCAACACCATCGAAAAAGCGCCTTCTGCCGAACTTCGCCCCGACCAAAAGGATGAAGATTCCCTGCCGCCCTATCCGGTGCTGGACGGCATCCTGCGACTCTACGTGGAAGCAGGACTCTCGCGCGCCGAGATTGTGGAAAAGGGCTACGATCCAGCCGTCGTGGACGAGATCGTGCGCAAAGTGGACCTCAACGAATACAAACGCAAACAAGCCGCCCCCGGCCTCAAGACCACCCCCCTCGCCTTCGGCATCGGCCGCCGCATCCCCATCGTTCAGAAATACGTGAGCTGAAAGTAGCAGCGTGCTTCCAGCCGCTTGTTTACGACCCATCAGCGATAAGCTATCGTGTCCCTATCCAAAATAAGTTCAATTTCTCACAACCGCTCCTTCGTCGCTAGAGGGCCTGCGGTGAGGCTGGGGAGGTCTGATTCGCTAAAGCAGAAGTGGTGTGCGGCAGCCTAGTAGGGACTGCGCTTGCCGCATGTCGCGAATCCCCACAAACCGAAAGGCAATGAGGCCGGGGAGCCGGGCGCGGAGGGATTGAAAGGGCTGGCGTTAGCCTGAATGAAAAGACGGCGATGTTTCGAGCGTGGGCGGGGCGGTCGATTGCGAAAGGGAGAAGGAGTGCGACAGCCGTTGCGGGCTTGAAGCGGCGAATAACGACCAAGGATTAGGATGTTTATTTTCTTCCATGAGAAGTTTTATTTGGTAAAGCTCAAAAATTCATTTTTGGTGGATTGATTGTTGCCAGTATAAGGATAGTAAGTGGATAAGAGGAATCACGCTTCCATACGCA
>PXBU01000224.1 GCA_003566795.1 Puniceicoccaceae bacterium
CCGAGCACAATCGTCACATTCACAATCGCCGATATCACGGCAATCACCCCCCCTAGGAAGTAATAAATGATCATGAACACCACGACGAGTGCTGCCCCCCATTGAGCAGCACTGACTGAGCTGTCCCGGGCACCGGCAGCCATCGTCGGACCGACTTCATACATCTCATCGACCCGCAGCTCCACCGCGAGCGGGTTGTTCAAAACATTCGCCAACTCAATCGCGTCACGCTGCGAGAAGTTCCCGGTAATTTGCGCGTTTCTGGAAAGGACCGCCTGAATGGTGGGTGCCGAATAGAGCTTGCCATCCAGCACGATCGCCAGCGGCTTGCCGGGCTGGCCGCCCTGTGGTGCCAGTTGCTCCGTCACCTGCCGAAAGACCCGCGCCCCGTCACTGGTCATTACCAGATTTATCTGGAAACCGCCGGCCTGATTCTGCGAAGGATAGGCATTCTGAATAATCTCTCCCGTCGCTTCCGGAATCAGCTTCACGAAGTGCAACACTTCGAAGGCTTGCCCGTCGCGGGTCTGGCGCTCCTCGGCCAACACCTCATAGCCTGGAGGAGGCCGGTCACTCATGGACTGGGGCGTCTGACTCTCATGCAGCGTGCGGAACTCCAGTCGCGCGGGTGCCCGGATGGAATCAATGACCTCGGGATTATCCCGGGTGGACAATCCCGCGATCTGAATCTCGATCGCATCGGTGCCACGGGCACGAATCACCGGCTCAGCCACGCCCATGCCGTCGAGACGGCCACTCATAATCCTGATCGCATCTTTGAGCTGCTCTTCCTGCTCGAAGCGACTCAGGTCGGACTGCGCGGACTCATCGATTTTGAGGGTGACACCCACCCCCCCCTTAAGGTCGAGGCCCAAGCTCAACTGGCTGCGGGCAGTCTGTAGAATGTGCTTCAGCAGCACATCGTTGCGCCGGTTCTGATTTGCAATGTCGGCCACGTTGATTTGCGGAAAAAACTTCGCGTAGTCGATTTTTTCCTCCTCACCGAGATCACGCAGGGCAATGAACAAGGTGGGGGAATCGCCTGCCTCCACCCGGCGCTCAGCGCGCTGATACAAGTCAGAAAACTCGTCCTGATGCGCCGTCACCTGGGCGACGATGAAATCTTCAAACGGCCGGTCCTGAAGCGGCGTGATACTGATCACGCACCAGAATATAATAATGGCGGTGAGGATGAATTTCCAAAGAATGTTTCCGGACATAGCAGAAGCCCTGGTCGTTGAGTTAAAATTTGATGATGCGCTACTTCGCGCTCTGTTCGCCCACCTTGCTGGCCACAAAGGCCTTGCCCAGCTCGACTTTGGTGTTGTCGGCAATGCGCAGGATAAAACGGTCGTCTTTCACATTGGTAATCGTGCCATAGATCCCGCCGCTGGTCACGATCTCGTCGCCCGTCTGGAGCTCAGAGACCATTTTGTCATGGGCTTTCTGGCGCTTGCGATGCGGCGCGATGATAAGAAACCACATACCCGCAAAGAGCAGGATGAGTGGCAAAAACTGGGCGAAGCCACCGCCGGGGGACTGCGCTTGGGCCAGCGGTAGTTGTATAAGCATTTCGAAAGGATTCATAGCGTCTGTCTGGTGAAAAACCGGAAAGGGAAAGGAAGGTACCTTCAAAAAGCAAGTTCCTATTCAAAAGGATTTTATGCCGGGGATCTGGCGGGCACACCACTATCGAGCCCGAGGCGCCGCAGTAGCAGCGCGAAAGACTTTGAAAAAGGTGCCTCAATCACCCTGACCCCGCCAGCCAGGGAAAGTTCAACCCGGGAAAGATGGATTGCGAGCTCGCTGAAAACGGCGGCATCGAGATCGGAGCGACGGGCCCGTGGCTGGAGTTGGCGCACCGTCGGTGCCGCAGGCCCGCCATATTCCCCGTCACCGAGCACGGGGATGCCATGTGTCGCGGCATGGGCACGAACTTGGTGGTGCCGAAAAAAGTCGGCCTCTGCTCGCCATAGTGTCCAACCAAGGTCGGACTCAGCGGCGCGGGTAAACTGTGTGAACGATTTCTTCCCCTTGGCGGTCGAGGGAATCATCTTGGCTTTGACCCGGTGCGGCAGCAAGGGTGCGTCTGCCTGAAATTTGGATGGGATTTCTGCCCGGCGTGCCGCAACCAGGTAAAAGGTAAAACGGCATTCCCCCGAGCCAAAGCGGTTGCGCAGGTCGGTCAATGCATCCCGGTGCTTGGCGAAGAGCGCCACCCCCGGAATCTCCGGCTCCAGATAATAGACCGAGCCAAATAGCTGCGCTCCCGTGCGCAGCAACTCTGGCTTGCCTGCCTCCAACTGGCTATTCAAGGCAGCGTCAAGGTCCGGCGATTCGTCCCAGGGATGCGCCCGCGTGCCGACTGCGGCAGGCTTATCCAATGCCACCCAATCCTCGTTGGATGCCAGCACAGGTAGGCGCAGCGGCTGCGGACCCAGCAGCGGCGGCGGGAAGCCGAGCGCATTCTTCTTGTTTGGTGTTTCGGGCACGGCAGCTGGAAAGCGACAAAAAACCCCCGGACCGACAAGCGAATCCGGGGGCACTGTTGGGAGGGAGAAAATGATTTAGGCCGCAGCAAGTGCTGCGCAGCGCGCCTTGACCCGCGCGATCTTGTTGGCATGCACCAGGCCGGTCTTGCCAGCCTTGTCGAGTGCCGAGACGTATTGGCGCGACGCCGATGCCAGCGCATCCTTGTCCCCGGAAGCGGCGGCAGCTTCGACTTTCTTCGAAAAAGTCTTCAAGCGGCTCTTGACCTGCCGATTGCGCAGGGTGCGTGTCTCCGTTTTCCGGATGTATTTGAGTGCTGATTTGGTATTGGCCATATGTCTGAAAAAGTTAAGAGGCGGGAAAATGCGATCCGCGCCCACCCATGTCAAGCGGGAAAATCGGAGGTTTTTACCGTTTACCGTGGTGCCTGCGCTGGCGCATGGCACCGTCGCCGTTCAGGCGATGGCTTTGTTCGATGGCTTCAATTGGCACAAGTAGCTCTGGGCACCAAAGGTGTCGATTTCGGAGTGCTGTAAGCCGGATTCTGTCCCCCGCCCCGAGGGGCGGTTCGGCATTCATTTATCTATCCCGCCGAGGCGGGATCTCCGCCGAAGCGGAGTGCGGCATACCCGGAATCATTGGACGGGCCGCCCGATCCCCTATTTTGCCTTGCACCGGAATGGGTTTATCCTGCCTTCTTTGTTACCTCCGAAGCGGTGAGCTCTTACCTCCCCTTTTCACCCTTACCCTTCGACAAGCTCAGGGCGGTATATTTTCTGTGACACTTTCCGTCCCGACAGGTTACCCTGCCGGTCCCCCGCTTTCACGGGGAATCCTGCCCTACGGTGTCCGGACTTTCCTCTCAAGCAATGCTCAAGCGAATGCCCACACTCCGAAATCGACAAAGCTGAAACTGTCGTGCTAATCCCTTGAGCGCAAGCGGGAAGTTTATATGCTTTCCTCATAGAAAAATGGTTAAGATCTACAATCCACCGAAATATCGAGGCAGCACCCGTCTCGCGGGCGTGCTGATCGGTATCGCTGTGAGCGCGTTGATCTTTCTGGCGATTCCGCTGACCCAAATTTTTACCGATTACGAAAAAGC
Organism: Puniceicoccaceae bacterium; assembly: GCA_003566795.1. Classification (GTDB taxonomy): domain Bacteria; phylum Verrucomicrobiota; class Verrucomicrobiia; order Opitutales; family Coraliomargaritaceae; genus Coraliomargarita_B. Next base: position 3,596 of record PXBU01000224.1, read on the forward strand.
CCCGGAGCAGATCCACTCGGTGCAGCGCGCCACGCCACCGCCGCCACCGCCGCCGGAGGACCCGCCACCGCCGCCCGAACCGGATGAGCAGGAACCGCCGCCGGAACTGGAGACCCCACCCCCACCAATCTCGCTGGAACAGCTGGATATGGCACTCAATCCGGGGATCGGCGACGCCCTGGCAGGTGACTTTGCCCTGCCCACCTTCGAGGTCAGCAGGCAGGAACTGGGTGGTATTGAAATGTTTGATATCAGCGACGCGGACAAGAAACCTGTTCCTATCCGGCAGGTCGAACCCAGATCCCGCGGACAGCGGGGCACGGTGGTGCTGCGCTTCACCGTCGACCAGCACGGCAACGTCCAGGACGTCCGCATCCATCAGTCCAGCAATCCAGCGCTCAACCGACCCAGTATCGACGCCGTCCGCCAGTGGAAGTTCAGCCCCGGTGAGAAGAACGGCCAAAAAATCATCACCCAAAACGTCCAGCTGCCGATTAATTTCCAGTAGGTTGTTGAGAGAGGTGGAGGAGTGATTTGAACCGTGAGTGGCCGTGAATAAACGTTGATTTTGGAATGAAAGCTACGTCGGCACGACTATCGCCGCGCCGCTAAAGATTTATGCCGTAGTCGGGCTGATTCATCGCCCGACTGAGCGAAACGGGGCACTTCGAGCGCTGTGTCCGCCGGGTGCGGTCTTTAGTGATATTCCGCAAACATAGGTGCACATCTTCCGCTGCCGCGTCTTCAAGCGCCCCACCCAACCGAAATTTCCGAGCGACTTAAATATATTTTGCCAGGCAAAATATATTTGGACCCGGTTCGGTGAAGCCTCCGCGTTGATCGTCGGGACGCTCAAAACGGTTATCGCCAACCGTAGGAGAGGGTTGGCCCCTTCTAAGCTGAGCTTGCAGAAGTGTCGGCCCAAGACTTGCGAGGTACCGCGAACGACTGGCAGCTTCACACGCTTGAAATCGCTGGGCAAATCGGGTCGAGGCGTAAAGCCCTCTCCTACCCAATAGCTCCCATCGGTCGGGGGGCTTAACTCGGTTACACCCGCTTGAGAGCCCCTCTCCTACGGATTGTTTCCAAAACCTCGCGATCTGCCCGCGTAGAGCGAGGGCCTGCGGGACGTTCGGTTCGCTGGATGAATCCGCGCGACGACTTGAGTGCGGCGACGCTACAGGTTCGAGACCTTTTGCCCGGCTTGGCTGCGGTATTGGGTCGGGGCGACGCCCACGATGCGCTTGAAGGAGCGGTTAAACTGGGAAATCGAGTCGAAACCGGTTTCAAAGGCAATTTCGCTGACGCGGCGGTGCGGATTTTGCAGCAAGTTTTTTGCCTTCTCGACCCGGATACGAGCCAAATAATCGGTAAATGTCAGACCGGTTGCCTGTTTAAAGACCTTACAAAAGTGGCGCGTGCTGGCGTTGACGGCCTGCGCCGCTTCATCGAGCGAGATCTTTTGCTGGAAGCGAGCCTTGATATAGCGTTTGGCATGCCCGACCAAGGCGGGCTCTTCGTCGGAGGCCGCATGCTCAATGCTATTGCTAATGGTCGCCAGATGTTCGGCAAAAGTGGCCAGCAGTCGCAGCATGGCATGATACTGCCCCGGCTCGAAGACCTTGGTTTGAAAGTAAGCCTCCTCCAGCGACTTGAGATTGACCTCTGTACCCCAGGCGAGCAGCTGCCTGGTCGTGCGGGTAAACTCTTCCCGATTCGGTTGGTGCAGCAGGATTTGGCCGGTCTGTAAGAAAGCGATCAGCTCATCCCCGACTCGAATCGGCACCGCGCTGTCGCAAAGTCCGGCAAAACAATGCAGCGATTGCGGCTCCAGCCCGGCCTGCTGCTCGAGGTCCTGTTGCATCTTCAGGCAGTTGGCGCAGCCCTCATTCGTCTGGGCCACCAGGGCGCAGAAAGGATTTTCCTTATTTGTGCGAGCCAGTGCATTACTATATGCTTTGGCAGGACGTATGGCCAGCGAAAGACCGGTCGCGTCGTGGAAGGCCTGTACGTAATCCCGGAAGAGCTGACTGTTGGAGAGTTTATCAACTAAAGTCTTGGGGCGCTTATCTGGATCGGGCCGTTCATCGATCTTATCGGAACGGGGGCTGGTAGCAATCGACATCGTGAAAGAAGGAATTTTTGCAAAATATGCGCAGGTTTAGACAGAATATGCTGAGACAAGCTAAGGCCGCTTGTGGAATAATCAAGCCATGCATGCACGCTTGGTCAGCTACCTACAGGACAATCGGGAGCAAATCATCGAGAACTGGTTGACGGAGGCGGAAATACCGCCTCCGCAAGACCGGTCGGTCGACGGCGGCGTGGAAGGTGTGGTGCCCTATGCTTTTTTCTCCTGCGCTTTTGATAACGTGCTGCAGCGTTTGTCCCTTGACCCCGATGCGGAGGAAGGGGCCGGAGTGCCTCACCTGAACACTTTTCTCGGCCTGACCTGCGACTGCCAGCAGCGTGCCTTTGGCGGACGCGTGTGCATGGAACTCCACGATTCCGGCCTGACGGCGTTTATGAGCGTCTTTAGCGCAGACTGGGATGCCGATCACGAATTCAGTGAAATCGACCGCGAGTGCAGCAAAGACTTGATCAACCATGCGCTTTCTGGATTCTTTGCCAAAGAGATCGATCTCTGCCTCCATCGCACCTTTCGGAAGGACTGCCCCTTTGCCGCCCAATACTAAGCCAAGCCTATGAATGTGTTACTCCTGACCGTGTTTTTGAGCCTGCTGCTGGCAGCGCTCTTTCTCCTCTTTTTCCTCCACGAAAGACGGACACAGGGCATCTGCAGCCCGGAGCAGGATGCCCTCCGCCCGTTTGATAGCGAAACCCCGAAGACAGCTTCCCGCCGATGAATACCACCACCAAAACTATCGAATACGACGACGATATCGTCCGTAAATTCATGATCGCCTCGATCTTCTGGGGCGCAGTCGGCATGGGCGTCGGCGTGTTGATTGCCCTCCAGCTGAACTTCTGGCAGATGAATGGCAAAATTCTGGAGGTGATCACCTTCGGCTGGCTCAAGAATGAAGGGATCGAGTTTTTGACCTTTGGCCGCCTGCGACCACTGCATACCAATGCCGCGATTTTTGCCTTTGTCGGCAACATGATGTTTGCCGGGGTGTATTACTCCACCCAGCGCCTATGCCGAGTGCGGATGGCTTCCGATCTATTGAGTAAGATCAATTTCTGGGGCTGGCAGTTTATCATCGTCTGTGCTGCCATCACCCTGCCAGCGGGCTTCACCCGTGGCAAAGAATACGCCGAGCTGATCTGGCCGATCAACATCCTGGTCGCCGTCATCTGGTTGGTCTTTGCCTTCAACTTCTTTTGGACCCTGGGCAAGCGCAACGAGCGCTCCATCTACGTCGGCCTCTGGTTCTACATCGCGACCATCGTCACGGTCACTATGCTCTACGTGGTCAACCACCTCTCGATCCCCACCAGCTTCACTCACAGCTATCCGATCTTTGGCGGGGTGCAGGACGCGCTGGTCCAGTGGTGGTATGGGCACAACGCCGTGGCGTTCTTCCTCACCACGCCGATGCTCGGCATCATGTATTACTTCGTACCGAAGTCGGTCAACCGCCCGGTCTACTCCTACCGGCTGTCGATCATCCACTTCTGGTCACTGGTCTTTATCTATATCTGGGCCGGCCCCCACCACCTGCTCAATACCGCCCTACCGGAATGGCTGCAATCGCTGGGGATGATCTTTAGCCTCATGCTGTGGGCCCCCTCCTGGGCGGGGATGCTCAACGGCCTGCTGACGCTGCGCGG
>PXBU01000404.1 GCA_003566795.1 Puniceicoccaceae bacterium
GGAGAGATGGTCCGGTGTAAAAATTAACGATGAGCTGAGTGATGTCACTGCGTTTGATCGAGGATTTGCGGAATCTCACGTTGTCGTTCATGGTTTCTATTCCGGTCAGGACTACCGTGAGTTTGTTGCCAAGCACGAGCTCACGAGAAACCAGTTCAATCGCGATTGGATCAAGGGGAAGTTTGGTTCGGTTGAAGAAGTTAGTTCCGCGTATAGAAAGTCGACCTCTCCCGAAAATATTTTCATGAAGAGTACGCACTTCGAGGACTTTAAGGTGCTGGTAAGGATTTATTTGGACTCAGGAAACAAGTCTGTTTGGATAGCGGTAACTTCTGGGGTGCCCGGTGGGGATGAGTAGATGGTTTAGTGGCGCAGCGGAAAAGCTGGGTTCGCGATATCCGCCCTTCGATAGGCTATTTCTGCAATGCCAAGCGTCGGAGCCCGGAAACGAATTGGTTAAAGCTGACGGATCGATTTGAATCCGGTCTCAAGTGCCTGGCAATTTCTTTGGCCCGTGAGGCCTTGGCCGTCGTTCCTGTTAGGCGGGCGAGTTCATCAGCTGCATTGGTCAGCAGATCAGGATCACGATACTTGGCGGGAAGTTTATCAGGATGCGCCAATGACTTTGGAAATGCAGCTTTGATGGCGCTCTGATCGCCCAGAAACCAGCTTTCCAGCTCCTGGCACACAATTCGGATCAAAACATCCTCTGGTTGCCTGAAGGAAGCCAACTCTCGGAGGCGCAGTTTTCGCTGCCGACAGTCTCCGCCATCATTGTCACGAAGTATGACGAAACGAGCACCTGGCTCCGTCCACCCTTTGAGCTTTCTTGGAATCGACTTTTCCAGGTCCGACTTCCCCCGGTGCGTTAGCGGAAGCCAATGCACCGCCTCTTGCCAGGTCGGAAAGATCTTGGGCAGAACCTCTCTCAAGGTTTCTGTCATGGATTTCTCCTCGACTAAAAATATCACCCGACCCATCTTCAACGAGGCAGCTGTTTACAATTGAAAAGGCCCTGCAACCACAGCGCCCCTGGAGGGTCGCCCTCGCAGTTCAAGCTCTGAAGCAGTTTAAAGTCGGAGGCGCGATGCAGCGAAGTGGTCCCCTGGTCCTTCTCCAGCCAGAAAATAGATGATAGTTCAATGGCATCGAGAAATTCCGGCGAATGAGTGGAAACAAACACCTGCCCACCACGCTCGGCGTATCGGATGAATTCCTCCGCCAGCACGGTCATTAGTTCCGGGTAGAGCTGATTTTCCGGCTCTTCGACGCAAAGGATAGGAAATGGCTTGGGATCATCCAGTAGCACCAGATAGGCGAACATTTTGATCGTCCCATCGGAAACATTGCGATCTATGAAAGGTTCCTTGAAGGCCCCATCACCATAACGCATGATCAATCCGCCGTCATCTGTCGGCTTGACTTCAACTTGCTCGATTCCGGGCACGCGTGCCTTCATCTTTTCCACGATTCTATCGAAGATTTTCCGTTGGTTTTCATAGAGATGTCTGGCGACAGCAGGAAGATTATCGCCGCTGCTGGAGAGTTGATACGCTTCTTCGTCGTCTTTTTTGCCTCGTGCTTCGCTAATATGGAAGTCCGAAACATGCCAGTTCTCAATCAACTGTCGGAAGGCACTGGCTGCTTTGAATTGCTGCCCAAAATAGCCAAGTCCTTTTATGGCAAGAATATCGGCTGAGTCGAGTTTTTGGCGCTCCCGGTTGAGCGGCTTTTCCTCTTCGTCAAAGTCTTCCTCGTTGGTGACCACCTCACCTTCACCCCGCGAAAAATCCAGATAGTGATAAGGTGCTCCGTGTCGCCCACGTTTGTAGCGGAGAATCTCTCGCGCAATGTAGGGGAAGCCATTTTCTTCACGGATGACTAGCACATAAGTCACTCGCCGAGAGCGGCCCTGGATTTCCAATCGGAATCCGACCTCGATTTCGATAGCCTCCGCCTCGTGTCCGCGCGTTACCACCTCTTTAAAGCCCATGCGTCCCCCTTCGCTGTTTAGCGCCGAGCGGACATTGTTTTTTAGGCAGTTCTTGAGGAAGGCAAAGACTCGGAAGAGCGTGGTCTTGCCTGTTCCATTACGTCCAACAAAGACCGAGAGTTGAGGAATATTTTCCAAATGAACATCTTGAAGAGCCTTGAAGTTCTTGATCCGTAGATTCTCAATAATCATTTCAGTTCCTTTTTAGCCCGCTTTTGGAAACCTGAGTTCGCGGCATATTTCCTGGATGAGCAAGATCTGTAAATAGGAGTTTTTTTAAGCGGTGGGGTTTTCGTTGTTGTTGAATGCTTAAGGTTTGGCCGAAATGAGGGCGGCTGTCAGCCTTTCTTTTGGTTTTTTGATTGGTAGTGGGCTCTTTCGGTCGTCGGGCCTCTCGAATGATCGACGGCGTCTGATGCTTGCTTTGAAACGGCTTCTGACTCGCGCAATTCGATAAAAACATCTACCTGACCCTACTTTAAACTAGCCGATGCGGTGCATTTGTTGCAAATTACGGTCCTGTGAATCTCGCCAATCTGCTAACACTCTCGCGCATCCCGATACTCTTTGGTATCGTGGCTTTGCTCTACCTGCCTTTCGCGGGTGCGAGCAGTCTGGCCTTTGTCTTATTTGTGATTGGGGCCTTGACCGACTGGGCAGATGGCTACGTCGCGCGCAAGCAGGGCCTGGTGTCCAACTTTGGCAAGTTGATGGACGCGCTCACCGATAAGGTCTTTATGGTGGGTCTCTACATCGCGCTGCTGGCAGTGGGCATACTGCCGGGGTGGGCGCTGCCGCTGCTGCTGCTGATTTTGACGCGCGAGTTTTTGATCACCGGGCTCAGGTTGGTCGCGGCCAGCTCCGGGATCGTGCTGGCGGCGGAGAAATCCGGCAAGCACAAGACCGTCTCCCAGATTGTGGCGGCGATTCTGCTGCTGCTGGCGGCGGCCGTGCGGGTGGACTTTCCCGAGCTATTTCCTGCGTGGGTAGGGGACACGTTGTCCGGCTTCGGTTTGGCTTCTTTTGTGGTGGCGACGCTGCTGACGGTATCCTCCGGCACGCTTTACATGGTTAAATATTGGTCGGTGTTTACTGGCCAGCACGAGCAAAGCGATGAGGAATCTTGATCGTTATTTTCTTTGGACACGGGTGCTCTCCACTCCGTTGGTGGTGAACTGTGCCACGCTTGGTCCGATCGGTCTGGTGAAAAAGGGGCCGGGCACCATGGGCAGTGTGGCCGGGCTCGGGCTCTACGCCGTGCTTTTTCACCATAGTTCCTTTTTCGGTTTCATCACGATGGCGCTGCTGCTGGCTTATTTGGCCGTTGCTTTGTGTGATGCGGCGGAGCAGCGCCTCCAGATGCGCGACCCCGGCATGATTGTGCTGGATGAATTTGTGGCGGTGCCGCTGGTTTTCTTCGGCATGGGTGGTGCTGATGGGCTCATCAATCAGCACGGCGGCTGGCCGGTGTTACTGGCGGGCTTCGTGCTCTTCCGGATTTTTGATATTTTCAAACCGTTTGGCATCAACCGGCTGCAAAACCTGCCGGGTGGGCTGGGCTGCGTGGCGGATGACCTCGCGGCCGCGATGGCCTCCTGCGTGGTCCTGCACCTGATTCTCTTCTTTGTTTTCTGAGCCAACAGAAATTGAGTCTCGGCCGCAAGCTGGTGCTGCTGGAGGAGCGCAAGGGCAAATCAATCAGCGATGAGGAGGTCTATTCCTCTTCCTCGACAACCTCCGCTGGTGGCGGGGGCTCGTCCCGAATAATTCCGATATCCCGGCCGACGCGGCCGACATCGAAGAACGAGATGTAGATCACCATCCCGAGTAGCAGGACCATGAAGGTGCCTTGCACCTTTTCCATAAATGCGATCGGAAGGGGGCGTCCGATGAGCTTGGATATGGTGGCAAACGCCATATGTCCGCCATCCAGGACGGGGATGGGCAGCAAGTTTAAGATGGCGAGATTGACGTTTATGAAGGCGAGAAACCAGATCAGGTCAATGACGCCGATGCGGGCCATATTGGTTAAGCCGTGCACGATCCCGACCGGGCCGCTCATGTTGCGCACTCTCACGTCCGATTGCCTGTGCACCAGCGCGTAGAGCGTCTGGCGCATAGTGTTGGCAAAGATCCCGATTTGCTCGATGGGGTTGTAGTGGACGCGCTCGGTGGTAAAGGGATAGTCATACTGAAAGCCAAAACGGGGCGCGGACTCGCCCTCTTTGATGCGCGGCTGCACTGGGATGACCAATTCGCGCCCGTTACGCTCGACGGTGATTTCGATTTCACGGTGCCCGTGGTTGGTGAGGTAGGCCGAAAGGAAGCCGCCGGAGATGACGGGCTCACCATCGAGTTTGAGGATGCGGTCGTCCGGTTTCAGTCCTGCCGCATAGGCTGGCATGTTCTCTTCGAGTCGCACGACGATGGGGGCCGCATTTTCATCTGAGGTGGGATAGGCACCGATGTGGCGGATGGTCTCATTGGTGGCGATGCCCGGATAGACGGTGAGCGTTAATGGCTCCTGGTCGCGGATGATGCCAATTTCCGCCATGGGGCGTCCGTCCTCGGCGCGCCGCGTGCCCGTCATCAACGCATTTTGAAATTGCATCCAGCTGCGCACTGTTTGTCCGTCCACCGAGACGATGGTGTCGCCCTCCAGGATGCCGGCTTCCTTCGCCGGCCCGGGCACGGTCTCGAAATTCGAGGTCATAATCTCGGGTGCGATATAGCCGATCTGGGTGGTTTTGACGATCTCCCGACCGACGCCCCAAAGCACCATCGAGATAACGAAAGCAAAGATCAGGTTAAAGACCGCACCCATCACCGCGACGATCATCTTGTCCGCGTAGCTGATCGGGGGCAGGGTCTCACTCTCGTCACCCTCGCCACCCTCCAGGCGGCCCATGTCCACTAACTGAGGCAGCGAGACGTAGCCGCCAAGTGGAATTAGCGAGAGGCGAAAGTCGGTGCCTTTCCACTGCCAACCGCAGAGGCGGGGGCCGAAGCCGATGGAAAAACGGTCGGCCACCAAGCCGCGTTTCTTGGCCGCGATGAAGTGTCCAAGTTCGTGGATAAAGATGCAGAACCCGAGGGCGAAGATGGCAACAGCCACATAAATGATATTTAATAACATGAGCGTGCGAGCGTGCGCGTTTCAGCGTCGATGGCAAAGAGTTGATCGAGAGTCGGTGAAGTCATCGCTGCGACTCCTTCCAAACAGTGCTCGATCACTTGTGGGATTTCAAGAAAGCCGAGTTTTTTATTCAGAAAGCGGTCGACCGCCACTTCGTTGGCGGCGTTGTACACGGCCGGGGCGGCACCGCCGGTTTTGAGTGCCTGGTAGGCCAGTTCCAGGCAGGGATAACGCTGCAGGTCCGGCGGTGAAAAGTCGAGTTGCAGCATCTCCCCAAAGTCGGTCGTCGGCAGGACGCTGGCGGCGCGGTGCGGGTAGAGCAGGCAATGCTGGATGGCAAAGGTCATGGAGGGCGGACTCAGTTGGGCGAGGATGGAGCCATCGATCAGCTGCACCAAGGAGTGCACGATGCTTTGCGGGTGAATGACCACCTTGAGTCGCTCCGGTTCCAGCCCAAAGAGCCAATGCGCTTCGATCAATTCGAGTCCCTTATTGGCCATGGTGGCCGAGTCGACGGTTATCTTGGGCCCCATCGACCAATTCGGGTGGCGCGTGGCCTCGTCGGGCGTGACGCGGCTGAGCTCTGCCAGTGGCGTATCGCGGAACTGGCCACCGGAGGCTGTGAGTATCACCTGGTCCAGGTGCGCCATGGGGCGGCCCTCCAGGCATTGAAAGATCGCATTATGCTCGCTGTCGGTGGGTAGCAGCCGCACGCCTTTGCGCTCGGCGGCTTCGATCACATGCGCCCCGCCCAAAACCAGAAGTTCTTTATTGGCGAGTGCGATGTCTTTGCCGGCTTCGATCGCAGCTAGGGTGGGGCGCAGCCCGGTGGCACCGACAACGGCTACCAGCACGATATCCGCTTCGGCCAAAGTCGCCACTTCCTCCAGACCCGCTGCGCCGCAGTGCAGCTCAACCTGCGAGTCGAAATGGGCCTGCGCTTCCGGATAGACCGAGTCATCACCCAGTGCCGCATGACGGACTCCAAACTCGGTGCAGATCTGCGCCAATGCCTGGTAATTGGATCCGGCGGCGACACCGACGAGATTCAGCCGGTCCTGATGCTGGCGCAGGACCTGCAAGGTGCTACTGCCGATAGATCCGGTGGCCCCCAGTAGGACCACATTTCTGCGATCAGATGCGGGCATTAAAACAGGGTGTATTTAAATAGCAGGTAGCCCAGTGGTGCGCTCAGGATCAGGCTATCCGTCAAATCAAAGGCACCCCCGATGCCGGGGATGAGTTTACCGGAATCCTTGACGCCGGCCTGCCGCTTGAAGGCCGACTCAACCAAGTCTGAGGCGATGGATGCCACCGCCACCGGGATCGCGATTAGCGCCGCCAGCCACCAGGTGAAGCCTTCCGGCACGTAGTTGCGGAAGATCGCCACCAGTATGACCCCGAGAAGTATGGAGAATACGATGCCCCCGGCGGCCCCTTCGTAGGTTTTCTTGGGGCTGATAATAGACAGCGGCGTCTTGCCGATCCGCATGCCGACCAGCAGTCCGCCCACATCCGCGCACTTCGCGACCGCCACGATCCACACGGCCAAGAAGATGCCGGTGCCGGTGGCATGGCCCTCCAGCTCGGCCATTTTCAAGATCTTGATAATGAAATGCAGCAGGTAGGGCACATAAAGGAGTCCGAACAGCGTCGGCATGAAGCTGCGCAAGCGGCCCGCCTGTAAGTCGACGCGAATGATGGTTAGCGTCAGCACCACAAAGCAGAGCACGAAGAGATCATTGCCTGAATCGATACTGGGCACGTAATAGGCCCCGAGTGAGATGATCACCCCGCCGGCCAGGCCGAGGGCTTTCATGGGCTTGAGTCCCATCTTCTCGAACAGCTGGTAGAGCTCCAGCTGGGTGAAAAATGCCAGTAGGGCCAGTAGCAGCACCCCGGCATGGGCACCGAAGAGCCAAATTGAGATGGCGATGATCGACCAAATGGCCGCGAAACTAAAAATACGCTGTTGCATAGGATTATTTTGGTAGAACTAGATGGCGTGCGTATGAGGGTCTAGTGGAGGATAAAATAAGTTTTTTTGTAGCGAGAGGGTTTATCCCTCGATCCGAACAGGCTGTCCATGCGAAAGGGCTCGATCCTGGCATAAAGCCAGTCGCTACTACGAGATAGCTCGATCCTGGCTACTACGAGATAGTTCGATCCTGGCATAAAGCCAGTCGCTACGAGATAGTCCGAAAAAAACTTATGTGATGGCATATGAGCACCTAGCAGCCTGTCGGGCCTAAGCC
>PXBU01000059.1 GCA_003566795.1 Puniceicoccaceae bacterium
AGGTTCGCGGGTGCCGCCAGCGGGCACCCCTACGGAAGAGAGCCGCCCGCGTAGGGGCTTTCCTGTGGGAAGCCCGCGAACGTCCGGGAGCGCCTTCGAACGTTCGGTGCGGTTCGCAAGGTTCGCGGGTGCCGCAAGCGGGCACCCCTACGGAAGAGAACGCAGCTTTGCAGGGGCTTTCCTTCCACCTTCATACCTTCCCTCCTCCAACCCGAGTTTTGCCAGGATTGCTTCAAATTCCTGGTCGGGGTTCGCCTGCAGGGTGATCCGCTCGCCGGTGGTGCCGTGGGTGAAGCTGAGCGAATGGGCGTGCAACAGCAGGCGCTGGCAGCCGCAATGCTGTCGCAGAAAACGATTTTGGGCGCCATCGCCGTGCCGCGTGTCGCCGAGGATCGGGTGCCGGAGGTGGGCCATGTGGCGGCGCAGCTGATGTGTGCGACCGGTTTTTGGGGATAATTCGACCAGTGCAAACCGGGCAGTGGCATAGCGGCCCACTGGTTCCGACACCTCGCCGCGCTTCAGGGTGCGATAATGCGTCCGCGCTGCTTGGTGCTTGGCGGGAGCCTCTTCCTGCTTGAGCGCGTAGTCGATCTCACCTGCGTCCTCGGTCCATCCGCGGACGGCGGCATGGTAAAGCTTTTCACAGCCCTGTTCGGCGAATTCTTTTTGAGAGAATTTGAGGCTCTGCGGGTCGAGTGCGAAGAGCAGCACGCCGCTGGTTGGCCGGTCCAGCCGGTGGCAGGGATACACGGTCTGGCCGATTTGGTCGCGCAAAAGCTGCAGGGCGAAGACGGACTCCCCGGCAGCCAGCGGACTGCGGTGCACCAGTAGGCCGGCTGGCTTCTCGATGGCAACGTAATGGGCGTCGTGGTAGAGTATTTGGAGTGTCACAGACTTTCATGTGATGCGGCCAGTCGGGGGTTGATTCAAATACGTTTTTGATTTTGCGGTAGGAAAATCGTGGTGTGGGGCAAGTGTGGCGTGCTCGCTTGCGGTTCGACTGAGCTCACCGCCCTGAGCCTGCCGAAGGGCCGAGCGCCCGAACGACCAGCAGGCCACATCGACCAAAGGAGCGCTCCGATTTGAGAGCGCGTTTGAAAATTGAACTCGCTCGCGGGGCCGTAGCCGCAACGGCGCCCGACAAGCGGGCACGCCACGGATCGACGACCGAAGCATCTCAGCCAGCTAGTGCTTCATCAAATAAGTTTTTTCATGCCCTCGACTTTCGAAACTTGTAGCCGTTCCGAGGCGCAGCCGACAAGACCGGACCGGCCGCTGCCGGGACCGGACCACGCCTTCGCGTTTGGTGGTTGCGCACTTTCCGGGCGGTTCGACCAAAGCCGAAGGGCTTCGGCTACATGAAAAAACTTATTTGATCCTCCACTAGCGCTGCTGCAATACCCACGAGGCGTTTCCTGCATGCGATGAACGGGATTACGACAAAGGGTCTGCTCATTCCCTGAAAGTGTATTTGCAGTCTTGACAGCAATTAAGCTGCTGTTATGGTTCGTCTTATGCGCACCACAGTTACTATTGACCCGGATACGGAGCATTTGCTGCGTGAGGAAGCGGCTCGAACAGGTAGCTCTTTTAAGCACGTTTTGAACAGTGCGATCCGGCAGGCACTGGCCAAACCACCTACACAACAGATTCGGGTAGCGCCGGTCTTCCATGGGCCATTTCCCTCGGAGTTCGACGGCGTGAGCATGAATCGCCTCGCCGATCAATTGGACGATGAAGACAGTTTGCGGGAGTTGTCGCGATGATTCTACCCGACTTAAACCTTCTACTTTACGCCTACAACCCCTTTGCGCCGCAGCACGATAGAGCACGCGCTTGGTGGGAGTCAGCACTCAACGGGCGTGAGTTGATCGGCTTGCCCCATGAGGTCACGCTCGGGTTTGTGCGTATCGCCACAAATCCCCGGCTGGGTGCAAGCGCGGTATCCCTGGCCGTTGCACGAGACGTCTTAAATACCTGGATGGAGGCTCCTCCTACCCGAGTTCTTTTGCCCAAAGAGACCCATGTGATGCAGGTATGTAAGCTAATGGAACAATGCAAATGCAGTGGCGCACTGACTTCGGATGCCTCTCTCGCAGTCTATGCCATCGAGAACCGTGCCCTACTTTGCTCCAACGACGCCGATTTCGCCCGATTTCCGGGGCTGGAATGGGCGAATCCATTGCTCGATTGCCAGTCTTTGTGAATAGCTTGTCCTTGCGTCCCGGTCCAGCTGCCTCAATTTGAGTCGCCTGATGCCTGCGAAAGATACCGAGTTTGTCCATCTCCACGTCCACACCGACCATAGTCTGTTGGATGGTTGCAGCCGGACGGACCGGCTCTGCCAGCGGGCGGCCGAGCTGGGCATGAAGGCCCTCTCCATCACCGACCACGGGGTCCTCTACGGGCTGACCAGCTTTTTCAAGCAGGCCGAGGCCCACGGCATCAAGCCGCTGCTCGGCTGCGAGATTTATCTGGTCTATGAGGATGAACTGGCGACGGTGAATGAGGAACGCGCCAAGCAAAAGAGCTACCACATGGGCCTGCTGGCGCGGAACTTCAAGGGCTACCAGAACCTGTGCAAGATCGTCTCCCGCGCCCACACCCAGGGCTTCTACCGCAACCCGCGCACCGACCTCAAGACGCTGGCCGAACACAGCGAGGGACTGATCGGCTTTTCCGGCTGTCTGGCCGCTTACATCCCGCGCATGCTGCTCGCCGGGGAGTTCGAGAAGGCGCGCGAGGCCTGCGGCCGCTTCATCGATCTCTTTGGTAAGGAATTTTTCATCATCGAGATCATGGATCACGGTATTGAGGAACAGCGCCGGATCATCCCCGACCTGCTCAAACTCGCCACGGAGTTCGACCTCAAGGTGGTCGCCACCAACGACGTGCACTACGTCAAAAACACCGACTGGGAGCCGCACGATGCCCTGCTGTGCATCCAGACCGGGGCCAAGGTGCGGGAGGAAAAGCGCATGCGCTACGACGCCCATCAGTTCTACCTCAAATCGCGCGAGGAGATGGAGCTGGCCTTCAAAGAGGTCCCGGAATCGATCACCAACACTTCCGCCATCGCCGAAATGTGCGAGGTCAAGCTCCCCTTTGGCGAGGACCACTACCCTGTTTACGAGCGCCCGATTGAGGTTTCCTTCAACAACGACGAGGCCAATTTCGACCGCATCCTCGACATCTATGTGGAGAAGAAAAATGCCGTGCTCACCCGCGATGGCAACGACCCGATCGAGCTGACCGATGCGCAGCGGACCGCGCACAAGTCGAATGGGCTCTACCTGTTCGAACTCTGCAAACAAGGTCTGAAGGAGCGCTACGGCACCGACTACGACGCCTGCCGCGCCGACTGGGAGCAGACCTCCCCCGAGGATCAGCGCTACTGCGAGCAGTTGGATTACGAGCTCGCCATCATCACTGGCACCGGCTTTGTGGACTATTTCCTGATCGTCTGGGACTTCATCAACTGGGCCCGCCAGCAGGGCATCCCCGTCGGCCCGGGGCGCGGCTCGGGCGCGGGCTGCATCGTCGCCTATGTGCTGAAGATCACCGATATCGATCCGCTCAGTTTCGGCCTGCTGTTTGAGCGGATGCTGAATCTGGAGCGGGTGTCGCCGCCGGACTTCGACGTGGACTTCTGCATGCGCCGCCGCGACGAGGTGGTCAACTACGTCCGCGACAAATACGGTAAAGACCGCGTCGCCAACATCATCACCTTCGGCACCTTCGGGGCCAAGATGATCGTGCGCGACCTCGCCCGCGTCAACGACATCGAATACGCCGAGGCCAACAAGCTGGCCAAGATGATCCCGGACGAGCTCAACATCACACTCGAAGACTCGGTCAAAAAATCGCCGGAGCTGGCCGCCGAGGTGCAGCGAAACGAAACGGCCAAAATCATCTACGACCAAGGTCGCGTGATCGAAGGCATGATCCGCAACCCCGGCAAGCACGCCTGCGGCGTCATCATCGCCGACCAGGACATCACCAACCTGATCCCGGTCACCCTGCAGGAAGGCGACCTCACCACCCAGTATCCCAAGGGCCCCTCCGAGGATCTGGGCTTGCTCAAGATGGACTTCCTCGGGCTCAAAACGCTGACCGTCATCTCCGACGCGCAGGCAAACGTGCGCGCCACCCGCAACTTGCCGGACTTTGACGTCGAGCAGGTGCCGCTCGACGACCAGCCCACCTTCGACCTGCTCAACTCGGGCCGCACCACTGGCGTCTTCCAGCTGGAGTCCGGCGGCATGCAGCAGCTGTGCCGCCAGATCGGCCTCAGCTCCTTCGAGGAGATCATCGCCCTCATCGCACTCTACCGCCCCGGGCCGATGCAATTTATCCCGCAGTTTATCGAGGGTAAAAAAGACCCCTCCACCGTCGTGGTCCCCCACCCGCTGCTGAAAGAGCTGGTGGAGGAGACCTACGGCGTGCTGGTCTACCAGGAGCAGGTCATGCAGGCCGCTCAGATCATCGCCGGTTACACCCTCGGCGGCGCGGATATCCTCCGCCGCGCCATGGGTAAGAAAATCAAAAAGGTGATGGACGCGCAGAAGGACGTCTTCATCCAGGGAGCCAAGGCGACCAACGATATCGACCGCCGGACCGCCGAGTCGATCTTCGCCCTGCTGGAGAAGTTCGCCGAATACGGCTTCAACAAGTCGCACTCCGCCGCCTACGCCATGCTGAGCTACCGCACGGCCTACCTGAAGGCCAACTTCCCTGTCGAGTTCATGGCCGCCGTCCTTAGCTCCGAGCAGGGCAACGCCGATAAGCTCTCCCATATGCTGGAGGAATGCAGCGCCCTCAACGTCCCCGTGCTCAGCCCCGACGTCAACCTCTCCGGCCGCAGCTTCACCCCCGTCGTAGGAGAGGGTCTTGAGCAGGCGTATAGAAATGAAGCCCCATTACCCCTCGACCGATCGGCCGCCAACACCCCCCCGCCTGAGGCCACCCCTCAACAATCCTCCATCCGCTTCGGCCTGGCCGCCATCAAGGGCGTGGGTGAGGGCGCCGCCGACGTCATCATCGCAGAACGTGAAAGCAACGGACCCTACGAATCGTTCCGCGACTTCATCGCCCGCCAGTCGGATAAAAATGTCAACCGCCGCGTGATGGAGGCGTTAATCAAGACGGGCGCCTTCGACTCCTTCGGCAGCGACCGCGCACGACTGCTCCACGATCTGGATGCCGAACTGGCCGAGGCCGAGAGCCTGCGGCGCGACCGCGAGGCCGGACAAGCCACCCTCTTTGGTGACCTCGGCGGCATGGACGACAGCGCGGCGGAAGCCGACACCCCCGACCGCCAGCAAAGCAAAGTGCCGCCCCTGCCCACCACCGAGAAGCTCGCCTTCGAGAAGGAGCTGCTCGGCTTCTACATCTCCGGCCACCCCATGGATGCCTACCAGGGACTCGACGTGGCCATCGACAGCTTCCAAAGCCCCGACGAGCTGGTCCAGTTTGACGACCGCAGCAGCTTCCGCCTGGCCGGGATCATCAGCGGCCTTGCCATCAAATACACCCGCAAAGACAGCCGCCAGATGGCGGTCTTTCAACTCGCCACCCGCAGCCACAACTATGAGCTGATCATGTTCCCCGACCCCTACGAGAAAAACGGCGCCCGGCTCGAAAACGGCAAGCTCGCTCTCATCCACGGTCTCGTCGGTCGCCGCAACGGCGAGATGAGCCTGGCCGCCCACGAGGTCTACGAGCTGGAGAGCTCGATCCCCAAGATCATCCAACGCATCCACTTCATTCTCCACCCCACCGAGCAGGCGGCCCACTTTATCGAGCACTTGCGCGAGATCATCGACGGCCAATACGGCTCCACCCAGGTGAACATCAGCTTCCTCGTCGCCGACCAGATCGTCGAAGCCCAAACCGCCCAGTCCCTCACCTTCACCATCGACAGCAGCAACTACAAAAAACTGCGCAAGCACCCCGCCCTCGCCGGTGTCCGCATCGAGTCGATCCCGGTTCCAGCCATCGACGACCGCCGCCCCTGGCAGAAATTCGCCAAGGCCAAATAGGGCGGTACGGTTACCTCCACAGCTGGCACTTCAGCCGGAGCTTGTTTTAAATCTGCCCGCTGAATAATTGACAAATCCCCAATTAAGTGGGAAATTCCCACCATGAAGATTCAAACTGTAGATTCCAAGCGACGCCTCATTCTGACGGGTGCCCATCCAGGTGACGCCTATGCCGTGCGCCAGACGGCAAGCGGACACTATGAGCTCGCCAAGGTGATTCCCGCCCAAAAACCCAAACCGACACCTGAGGAATTCGATGCCTTGCTCGAATCCGCCGCGCTCACTCCGAAGATGAGCTGGGAGGAACTCCGTTCCCTCACCCGAGAGCCATGATCCTGCTCGACACCAACGTGCTCATCTACGCCTTCGACCCTGACTCCCCTATGCACCCTTGGGCGAGGGAGACCCTCCGACATGCCGTGCTCGGAGCAGGAGCCGCCATCAACCCGGTCATTCTCGCCGAGCTTTTGGCCGGAGACCAGTCGCCCGACACCTTGGTCAATCGTCTCGAAGCACTTGGGGTGAACTTGCTCGATCTGCCTGTTGCCGCCGCTCCGCGCTGTGCTCAGGCCTACACCGACTACCTCGACAACCGACGCAAGCAGCCCGACTTACCTCCAGCTCCTAAATCCCCTCTCCCTGATTTTTTTATTGGAGCCCATGCCTCGGTATTGGAACTCACGCTCGCCACCGCCGATAACGGACGCTACCAAAGCTATTTCCCCGAAGTGCAACTGCTCACCCCGACTTAAAATCACTACAAAAACTTGCCTCATAGAATACCAGCCGACGACACCCCACTCCACCTCCAGGACCTCCTACCCGCGCTTCCTGGGAAGCCTATTTCTCAAACTACCTCGAAGGCACTCTATTTTCCGTTGAGGAGGCCCAAGCAATCCTCAACGGAACAGCCGCATGCCGCTTTACAGCTTCGTCACTCCCACTCTTATCAGAAAGTGGCGGGATGGCTTGGCGAAGAGTTTCACTGCCTAAGCTGACGCACTCAAGAAATGAATGAAGAGGCCCCAGAAAAACGAACCCGCAGGCGAAAACCCGCAGGTAAGGAAATGTGCTATGAACTTATATCGCCCCCGAAAACCCTACTCGTAGTCACCGCGCTCCTTCCCCACTTCCTTTAAATTCCGGGATCAGTTATTCCGCTTCGGCTGAAGCAACTGCCCGACATCAACCAGTAGCGGCTCGTCGGTGGGGTCGTCCACGGGTTGTCGCGGAATGCGCCTGGGCAGGATCAATGTGTCTCCGTCGAGGTAGGCTTCCCCGGTGAAACTTACATCCAACCCCATTCGACCGTAACAGACCAGCAGCAAACGCTTATCCGC
>PXBU01000281.1 GCA_003566795.1 Puniceicoccaceae bacterium
CACCATTCACCGTACGAGTCATGCAGTGGTAGGCAGATTCACCCTCAATTTTCCATCTTCGTATATTCATACCTTCGAGATAAGCTTATCTGGCATGATGTCAACATATATTTTGCCAGGCTTATTATTTTATATTGGGATTTCTGTCTGCTGCGGTTGGTTCTCCAGGCTGGGCCTCCCTTCGTTTGATTGACGAAGTGCCGCATTCTCTCCATCCAAAATGCTGAACGTATGCGTGTGAACCCACCTTTGAGCTTCTGATGCTGTCAAGCAATCAACCCATCGTAATTCGCTGGGCGGTGGCTCTATTGACCGCTACCAGCCTAGCTTATGTGCTGGGCCTGACGGTTCTCTTCGCCCTGCTCGGTGGCGGAGGTGCCGCTTTTTGGTGGCTGACGCCACTTTATTTTGTGCCGCAGACAGTCTGGCTGCTTCCTCTCTTGGTGCTTATTCCCGCGAGCTTGGCGCTGCGTCCGAGCCTCGTGATCGTACTGCTTACGGGGGCTGCCCTGCTCTGCTGGCTACACTTCGACTTTCAATCGAACCAGCCAGCCGTAACGGAACCGGGGGACCTGGTCTTGCTGAGTAACAACATCAGCAATAACAAAAGTGATTCGAAATCGCTCAAGCCCTATCTGGAGCAACAGGTGCCCAATGTCATTGCGCTGCAGGCTGGCTGGGGTAAAGCCGTGCACTTTGCGCAAGCCTACCCCGACCACGAGGTGGCCTGGGAGGGTCCGTTCATTTTGATCAGTCAGTTTACCGTTCTGGAAAGCGCGCTGCTGGAACTGCGCGACTGGCATAAGCATCCCAACGCCGCCCGCTTTGTGATTGATTACCACGGTCAACCCATTGCCATCTACAATGTCCACCTTCCCTCTCCCCGGTCCGATCTGCAGCATCTGCGTGGTCGGGGCTTGTTTGCAGAAATGTTTGATCGAGAAAAAGGCTTCTACTCCGCCGAAGTCCGCGCGCAATACCGTGCCAACTGGATGAAGCGCCTCGAACTGGTGGACCAACTGCTCGAAGAAATGGAGAACGATCCGCTGCCGGTGCTGGCGGCAGGCGACTTCAACACCCCCAGCTACGGCATGATCCACCAAAGATTGGCGCAAAAACATCAGGATGCATTCAGGCAGGCCGGTCGGGGCATGGGCTACACCTTCCCCGGCGACAGCACCAACCCGCTCGCTTTGGCTCGTCCCTGGCTACGTCTGGACTATATCTTTACGGACCCAAACTGGGAGGTGCGTCGCTTCCAGACTGAGCCGGAGCGCCCCTCGCATCACCGCGCGGTCGTGGCAACGCTACGGCTGCAAAAAAATGAGCCATAAGATTCGTCGCGACTTGATCTGGAGGAACGGGCCGTCTCGTCCGCGCAGGCTGGATGCGGTATCGATAGCCCATCCCGGTCCCGACGGCTTACAGCGCCGTGACTTTGTGAAGGTGTGAGCTGGACCCTTCCATTCGAAACCAAAAGGGGCATCGCGGTCCAGACGGAGCTGGACCCTCCCTTGCGCCGCGGTCCAGACGGAGCTGGACCCTCCCTTGCGCCGCAGTCCAGACGGAGCTGGACCCTCCCTTGCATCGCGGTCCAGACGGAGCTGGACCCTCCCTTGCGCCGC
Organism: Puniceicoccaceae bacterium; assembly: GCA_003566795.1. GTDB lineage: Bacteria > Verrucomicrobiota > Verrucomicrobiia > Opitutales > Coraliomargaritaceae > Coraliomargarita_B. The sequence continues at coordinate 1,626 of PXBU01000281.1, forward strand.
GGTCCAGACGGAGCTGGACCCTCCCAGAGGGACCTAAAATTTACGTCGATTAACGTCAACTAACAGTTCAAATCACATTTTTAGGATCATTCAGGTTTGTCAGTCACCGGGAAAATCCTACAGATGGTCGAATTCTGATTCGTAAATCATCAACCAAGCATTCCATGTCTGAAACCAAACCAGTTAAAAAAGTTGCCCTTCTTACTGCCGGCGGGCTCGCGCCCTGCCTCTCTTCTGCCATCGGTGGGCTGATCGAGCGCTACACCGAGCTGTATCCCGATATCGAGATCATTTGCTATCGTGGTGGCTATAAGGGCTTGCTGCAGGGCGATAGCATTCCGGTGACCGAGGAAATTCGTGCCAACGCCGCTACCCTGCACCTTCACGGCGGCAGCCCCATCGGTAACAGCCGGGTGAAGTTGACGAATGTGAAAGACTGCGTGAAGCGCGGACTGGTGAAGGAAGGCGACGACCCTCTGAAAGTAGCCGCCGAGCAACTCAGTCAGGACGGCGTCGACGTGCTGCACACCATCGGCGGGGACGACACCAACACCACCGCCGCCGATCTCGCCAGCTTCCTGGCTGAGAATGATTATGACCTGACCGTTGTCGGTCTGCCCAAGACCATCGACAACGACGTCTTTCCCATCGCCCAGAGCCTGGGTGCGTGGACGGCTGCGGAGGAAGGTGCCCGCTTTTTCGAAAACGTGGTGGCCGAGCACAACGCCAGCCCCCGCATGCTGATCATTCACGAGGTAATGGGACGCAACTGTGGCTGGCTCACCGCCGCCACCGCCGATGCCTACCGCAAACGCCTTGATGGATTGGACTGGGCGGAAGCGATTGGTCTCACTGCGGAGCGCAAAGACGTGCATGCCATCTTCATTCCGGAGATGGAAATCGACATTAAGGCCGAGGCCGCGCGCCTCAAAGCCGTCATGGATACGCACGACAACGTGAACATCTTCATCTCTGAAGGTGCCGGGGTCGAAAACATCATCAAGGAGATGGAGTCAGCCGGCGAAGACGTGCCACGCGACGCCTTCGGCCACGTCAAACTCGACGCGGTCAACCCCGGTAAATGGTTTGGCGAGCAATTTGCTGAGATGCTCGGTGCGGAAAAAGTGCTGGTGCAAAAAAGTGGCTATTTCGCGCGCGCCGCACCGGCCAATGCCGATGACTTGCGCCTGATCAAAAGCTGCACTGACCTGGCAGTCGATTGCGCCGTCGTGCGCGAGAGCGGCGTGATTGGACACGACGAGGACGACCGCAACATCCTGCGTGCCATTGACTTTACCCGCATCGCCGGCGGTAAGCCCTTCAACATCGACACCCCCTGGTTCGAGGAACTACTCGAATCCATCGGCCAGCCGAAAGGAGAGAATATCGCGGCGAACATCGAACATTGAAAATTCGGCGTTCAGCGTTCGACGTTGAATGTTCGACGTTCTCCCCCCGCCTCACTCGCTCGGCACAACGTCGACATTGGTCGCCAGCGCGACTTGGGCCTGAGCGTGCAAGTCGGTACGGGTGGCTTCGAGTTTCTTCCTGAAGCGGTGGACTTGGCCGTCTGAGAGCGCGGCGATATGGCAGATCGGCTCGCCGGGTTTGACGGCAGGCATGGTGGTCATCCCCAGCACGATGCCGTGCCCCTCGCTGATCAGGACGGATTGCTCCACTCCCATGATGCTATAGTTGGTGGCCACTGCCTGCCCGGCCTCGACGAAGTCGCCGGGGCTGACGTGGAATTTCAAAATGCCACCGACCGCCGCGCGCACCCAGGAGGTTTTCCGAATCTTCACTTGAAAGGGCGGCTTCTTGACTGGCTCGTCGATCATTTCCAAATCGGAAAGCACATTCAGCACCCCGCGGATGCCGATCTGCAGGACGGTCGGCTCGACTTTCCAGGGCTCCCCTGCTTCGAGGATGATGGTGGGGCAGCCGCTCCTGGTGGCCTCACGCCGGAAGGAACCAACGGGGCCTTTTCCATCGACGGTCAACATGCACCCGAAAGCGGTCGCCAAGCGGCGCGCTTTCGGATTGGTCAGGTCGGCGCGCACGTTGGGAAAATTAGTGCGCTGGACCGCTGCCGTGTGCAGATCCACTCCATAATCACATTGCCCGACCAACTCCTCCATCAGGGTGTTGGCAATCCGGCTGGCGAGACTCCCGTGGGCACTACCCGGGAAGCTCCGGTTCAAATCACGTCGATCCGGCAGGTAACGCTCATGTGCTTCAAAACCAAAGACGTTGATCACCGGTGCCAGGATGAGCGTGCCTCGCCGCAGCCGGACTGATCCGTTGAAAAGCAAGTCGTGGATGATACCGGTGCCGTTGATCTCGTCGCCATGAATGGCAGCGGTCACAAAAAGTTTTGGCCCCGGCTCTTTGGCGCGGATGACCCGCAGCGGAATGTTAATGGTGTCGCCCGTGTAAGTTTGCGAGATGGGCAGGCGCACGTCTTTCGAGGTGCCCGCAGGGATCGACTGTCCGGCAATGACAAAAGCCTCGTGCTCACTCATGACGGGTCTTTCTCCTCCAGCTTTTGCGGGGCCTTGCGTTTGCGCCGTTTTTTGCGCACGCGATCCGGCATAAAGCTGCTCAGTGCGACCTGACTACCATAGCAGAGCAGCGTATCCCCAGCCATCAGCTCCCGGTTTTTGTTCGGGTTGGCAATTTGTTCGCCGCCCCGCGTGATGCGTAGCACCATGATATCGTGCTCGCGCAGCCCGCTGTTCATGATGGTTTGCCCAGCCAGCGACGCCCCCGGCGTGATACTGAATTCGGAAATAGTGTAGCCGCGTGTGAGCGTGAGTCGCTCGCGCACGTTCATATTGCCAAACTTCAATTGCTCCTCGGCGAAGCTCACCATCTCCCCGGCGATATCCAAGCCAGTCGCACCTTCGATGCCTTCCAGCCCGGGGGAGGAATTCACTTCCATAATCACAGGACCGTCCTTGCCTTCGAGCATGTCCACCCCGGCCACTTTGAGTCCGAGAATGTGGGCCGCTCGGACCGCGGTGCGCTCGTAAGCCTCATCGAGCTCAACGACCTCAGTGCGGCCGCCGCGATGCACATTACTGCGAAACTCTTGCCCCACCGCCGTGCGGCGCATGGCCGCGACGACCCGGTCGCCCACCACAAAGGCCCGGATATCGCGGCCCTTCGATTCGGAGACGAATTTTTGCACCAGCACGTTTTGCCGGACACTGGAAAGCGTCTCAATAATCGCCTCGGCCACCTTATTGGTTTCTGCCAGGATCACACCCACGCCCTGCGTGCCGGAGAGCAACTTAATCACGACCGGCGCACCGCCCATGGCCTGAATGGCCTGAAGGACATCGTTCTGATTGCGAACGAAGGCGGTTTCGGCGATCCCGATGTCGTGTCGGCTCAGTGCTTGCATGGAGGAAAGCTTGTCCCGCGAGGCGAGAATCGAATCGGCGGTATTCAAACAAAAGACCCCCATTTGCTCGAACTGGCGCACCACGGCGGTGCCAAAAAAGGTCACCGAAGTTCCAATCCGCGGAATGATCGCATCGTAGTCACTGATCGGCTTGCCCCGATAAGTCAGATCCGGCTCGCCCTGGCGTAGATAGAGGCCGAACTTGAGCGTATCAAAGACTTTGACCTGGTGCCCGCGTGCCAGCGCGGCTTCGCGCAGACGCCGGGTGCTGTAGAGCCTGGGCCCTCTGGATAATATTGCTAATTTCATAATTGATTAGATTTCGAAGTCTTCGACCATCCGCACCTTGCGGCGGGTCCGACTGACATGTTTGACGGCGGCATCGACCAGAAAGTCATCTTCCAGCGCCTTACGCCCCAACAGTATCCGGCAAACCATATTTGCGCGGGAGACCAGGCTGAACTCCACCTCCTTGACCACCCCAGCGATCACCAACCGGGTGCTCACAAAGTAGCGCTCGTGCCGCTGCCCATTACTGGAGCGCACATGCGTTTGGTGCGCGATCTCAGCCACCACGGTACGAGTGGTGGAACGGTCCTTCCGATCCACCACAATATCAAACTGCAACCGATTACCCGGCAACTCGACAACATGCGAGACATCCAGCGCCGAGCGGCGTGCTCCGGTGTCACTTTTCGCAACGATGTGCTCGATCCCCCAATCCGGCAGATCGACCGTCTCTTTCCAGCCGATTATTTTTTTTTGATGGGGTGCGTTGCTCATGGCTCGTCGCGGCAACCCCACTACCAAATACCACGCTCACCCTTTTTCAACGAGCGGGCAAAGGCCTCAAGTAGTTGCACCGTGTGCTCGATATCCTTGAGGTCGACCATCTCACTGGGGGTGTGCATGTAGCGCAGCGGAATGGAAAGCAGGCCGGTCGCGATGCCCGACTGCGCGACTTGGATCGCGCGGGCATCGGTGCCGGTCGGACGGGGATCGGCTTCCAATTGGTACGGGATCTTATTTTTCTCAGCGCAGGCGATGATGCGGTCGAAGACGACCGGATTGATATTCGGCCCACGGCAGACAATGGGGCCACCACCCTGCTTGGTGCGGCCGTATTTACGCTGATCACAATCCGGTGAGTCGGTGGCATGGCCGACATCGACAGCGATGGCGAAATCCGGATTCTCCGAATAGCCTGCGGTGATCGCTCCGCGCGTGCCAATCTCCTCCTGCGTGGTGGCCGCCGCCGTCACGCGGGCGTTGAGCTTGCCCTGGGTCAGCCGCCGGACGGCTTCCAGCACCGCGTAGGCACCAGCCTTGTCGTCAAAAGCCCGCGCCACGCCGACGCTGCCCCGAATCAGCTCAAAGCTCTGGTCGTAAATCGCCGGATCGCCGATACGCACCAGCTTCTCCGCTTCCGCGCGACTGCTCACTCCGATATCGATCCAGATTTCATGGGTCTCCGGCACCTTTTTCCGGTCCTCGGCACTCATCAGGTGGATCGCGCGCTTGCCCGTCACCCCCTTGATCTCACCGTCCTTAGTCAAAATCGAAACCCGCCGCCCCGAGATCATGGTCTTGTCGTGGCCACCCAGCGTATCAAAGTAGAGGAAGCCCTCATCGCTGATGAAGGTCACGATCAGCCCCAACTCATCAATGTGCCCGGCAAAGAGCACGCTGGGGTCGCCCTCAGGATTCACCGTTGCGAAACGATTTCCCATCGTATCGCGGCGGTAGGCATCGACCTTTGATTCCACATGACGATCGACAACCGCCTGCGCCTCGTATTCGTGCCCGGTCGGCGAACGCGCATTAAGCAGATCAACCAGAAATTCCGGCGCGGTGACTTTCTTGGCGGTTTTGCGTGAAGCAGCTTTTTTGACAGTTTTCTTTTTCGGCATACGGGTATTGTTGGCCAATCAATTGCAGGAGCAAGCAGAACTATCACACTTTAATGGGCCGGATTCACGCGCCATCCAGCCCCTGCGCCAAATGAAATGCCAAAAAAGTCCCCTCCTGCGGACATGTGCGGAGGGGACTGTTGACTCGCCATTGGCTGGTGATTTCGGCACCGCAATGGCGTCCGTCAAGCGGGCACGCCACGAGTGATGGAAGCCAGCTAGCTGACCTTAATCTTGCGCGGCTTGACCTCGTCGGCTTTCGGCAGGGTCAGGTCGAGGATGCCGTCCTCCACCCTGGCCTTGATCTTGGACTCGTTGACCGGCACGTTCAGTCGCAGATGCAAGCGGAAGTCGCCATCCGGCAACTCGCGGCGCAGGGGCCGCCAGCCTGCTGGAGTCGTAGCCAGGCGTGTGCCGGTGATGCTGAGCGTC
>PXBU01000442.1 GCA_003566795.1 Puniceicoccaceae bacterium
CTCGACCAGTTTCTGGCGCACTTTGGCTTCATCTCGGCCCGCGCTGGAGGCCTGCGAGGACATCACCACGCCGGCGCGGCCGTTGTCGTTCAGGTAGCTGTAGAAGTACTGCAGCCACAGGTAATTGGCGTTCGAGACCTTCTTGTTCTTGTTCACTCCCGGCAGGCCGAAGGGCAGGCGCTTGTCGCCCTTGACCTTCTCGGCATCGACCTCATCGACGTTGAACGGCGGATTGGCCATGACGAAATCGCAGCGGCCGCCCAGCTCGTGCGGGTCCTTGTAGTAGGTGATGGCCTCGTTGCCGGCCCGGATCGAGCCCTGCAGGCCGTGCACGGCCAGGTTGATCTGGGCGATTTTTGCGGTGGTTTCGTTCTTCTCGTGGCCGTAGAAGGTAACGCGCTGCATCGTGTCCTGGCCTTCATGCTCGATGAAGTGGCTGGACTGCACGAACATCCCGCCGGAGCCGCAGGCCGGGTCGAAGACAATGCCGTGGTCGGGCTCGATCACGTTGACGATGGTCTGCACGATCGACGGCGGGGTGAAGAACTCGCCGTTGTCGTGCGCGCCCTGCTTGGAGAACTCGGCCAGGAAGTACTCGTATATTCGCCCGAACACATCGCCCGAGGCTTCGCGCAGCGCCTCCGTGTCGAACTTGCGCATCATGCTTTCGAGTAATTCATCCTCGAATCGCTCGTAATCCGTGGGCAACTGACCCGCCAGCGGCGGAAAATGCGCCTCCACGGCGTCCATCGCCGCCGTCAGCGCTTGACCGAGCTGGCCGTCCTTGGGCTGATCCAGAATCACGTCATAGCGCGCCGACTCCGGCAACATCATCGCCCGCCGCCGCGTGAAATCCGCCTCCACCAGCGCCCGCTCCGGCATCTTCCCAGCCGCCTGATCCGCCTCAATCCCCGCCAGCGCTTCGTAGTAGCGATTCGTCGCCTGGCGAAGAAACAGCAGGCCCATGATCGGCATGAAATACTCGTTCGAAGCCAGCCCGGAATTGGCCCGCAGCTCATCGGCCACTTTCCAGAGGTCGGCGTCGAACTGGTCGATGTCGGTGAGGTGGTCGGCGATCATATTTTGTTCAGGGTGTCGGTCAGATTTGCTTGCTGGCGGGGCGTTCTACCCATGGTTGGAGGCCACTGCCTGGGCTTTGCGGGATGAAGCCCCCGATTACCTAGGTTGGCCCTCACGATCTCCGTGAAGGGGAAACTGTCCACGCCGCTGCCTCGATTGTGCCTCAGGGCGCTTGTTCTGTGAAGGGATTCCGCCGGCAGACCAGGGCCGCCGAGGGGTGATCAGCTGGGGAGCTGAAATCGGGGGGAATCCAGCTGAATTCGCTCCGGAGGGAGGCTGCTGGCCGGCCTCCAAGGAGGTTCAAAATGAGGCGTCCTGGTTTTCGCTCGCGGGGAAAAATCTTAATTATCCGGGGACAGTTCTATAAATCCGTGCCAAAATAGTGGCAATCGCAAGCTAATTCACGTGTCGGCGATCGCGGGGGCCCAGTATTAGGCAGACATAAACCATGGCGCGCAGCGATCTCATCATCAATCTGGTCAAGGCCGGCGTTAAAGGCGACACGGCGGATGCTCGTGCTATCGCCGAGGCGATTGCTGCTGACGAGCGCGGCAAGAAGCATACTGGCGTCGCCGAGCGGATCACCCGTGCCCTCGAACAAACGACAGCGGTCAACGGCAACGGCCAGGCGCGCCCTGGTATCAGAACAAGGGACGGCAGCGGTGGTATCCAGCGCCGTGAGGCGCATCGGGCGATGAGCGCGCTCTATCTTGAAAAGAGCGTGCGCAGTGCCTGTGATGAGTTGGTTGAGGAACAACGCCGTGCCGACCTTCTGCGCGCGCATGGCCTAGAGCCGCGCCACCGTGTCCTTCTCGCCGGACCGCCGGGAAACGGCAAAACGTCACTTGCCGAAGCGCTCGCCTATGAACTGGCGCTTCCGCTGTTTACGGTACGTTATGAGGCGGTCGTTACCAGTTATCTCGGTGAAACGGCGCAACGGTTGCGGCGGCTGTTCGACTATGTGCGCACGGAACCGTGTGTGCTGTTCTTCGATGAGTTCGATGCGATCGGCAAGGAACGCGGGGACATCCATGAAACCGGAGAAATCAAACGCGTTGTCACGACACTGCTGTTGCAGCTTGATGACCTGCCGTCCTATTGCGTGCTGGTCGGAGCGACGAACCACCCGGAGTTGTTGGACCGGGCGACATGGCGGCGCTTCGAATTACGCCTGAAGCTGGACACACCGTCGCCCAAACTGATGACCTCATACTTTGCTGATCAACTGGCGATGTTTGACGGGCAGCCCGGCTACACGGCCAAACGCCTATTCGAGTCGGTCGAGCCGCAAAACTTCTCAGAAGCGGAGGATTTCTTTCTGGACGTACGGCGGCGTTTTGTGCTTTTGCAAGGCACAAAAGAGCTTCGCACCGTGCTTGATGATAGGGTAAGGGCGTTCAGGGCGCGGCGCTACAAGCCGGATCAGGGAGAGCTGGATGGTGGATCGACCGATCCTGCGCTTTCCTGACCCGACAGCCGCCGCCCGGCGTACTGGCAGCCCACGAGGTCAGCCCCGGCAGCAAGGGCCTGGCCGTCAGCGTCAGGGCCAGCGATTTCAGGCTACGTTTGACGGAATGAGAGCGGCGTTCGCTGCCGATGATCCCGGTCTGATTTTGCGCCAAGATCCCGCCGGAATCGCGCCAGAACGTGCGCTGGTTTTTGTCACGGCTGGCAGCGTTCAGAATTTTGCTACAGCTGCAGCAGCGATTGGTCTAGAGGTCTTCTCGGAAACCGATCTTGAAGGTCTGGAGGATTTCCCGGACGGCTTTGCACCCGCTGGCGACGCCGCGACGCTGTCGCGCGCGCTTTACGCGACTATGCCGACGCTGGACACATTTCGCAGCCTTCTGCGCCTTTGGGGCGCTCATCAAGACGGGGAGCATGCGCCGCACGGTGCTGGACCTTGGTGGAAGGCCTTCGACCTGCTGCTTGAGCTGCGACCCTGGGGACCACAGGACCGACTGGGGCCAGATGCGCGCCGCGTGATCAGGGACCGGTTGCCTGCTGGCGACGACGAAAACACGACCATCGAGTTTGAAATCTGGCCAACCACGAACGCAGCCCGGCGTACCGCATGGCGTGCGGAGACGGAAAAACGTGTCGTCGAACTTGGCGGGAGGGTTTTAGACGCCAGTTCGATTGCGGCCGACGGATTTGTATACGAGGCAGTGCTGGCCAGACTGCCTGCCGGTGTCGTGCGTGCCATGCTGGATGATCCGCAGCAGCCCGGCGGATTGGCGATGATCGAGGGCGTGCAGTTCATAATGCCGCAAACGGTCGGGCAGGCGGCGCCGACAGACCTTGCGGGTGATGCGCAGGGTCCGGAACTCGGAAATGCCTTCGTGGCGGATGCGCCGGTCCGCGTGGCACTTTTTGACGGCACACCCGTCGCCGCACATGCCGCGCTCAATGGAGGTGTGAACATCGAGGACTATTTCGATCTGGTCCGACTATCACCGGTCGAACGCCGTTATCACGCTACCGCTATGGCATCGTTGATCCTGCGTGGTGATCTCGATGTGGACGGAAATCCGCTAACCGATACGCGACTGGTCAGTGTGCCGCTTCTCATCGATTCCGACAGTGGATCCTGGACGCCGAACAACCGACTGTTTGTTGATATGGTGCACACCGCGCTCGTACGGCTGATTGGCGGCGACGATCCGGCAGAGCCGGACGTCTTCGTGGTCAATTTCTCTATCGGGATCGGCGATCTGCGCTTTGCCGGGCGGATCAGCGCGCTGGCTCGGCTTCTGGACTGGTGGGCGGCGCGCGAAGGTGTCTTGTTCGTAATATCTGCCGGTAATATCGGCGACCGCTTGATTGTGCACGGCCTGGACAGTGCCGCCTTCGAAAATTCGTCGGCCCATCAACGTCGCCAGCATGTGCGAGCGGCTATACGCGCAGCCACATTCGAGCGGACGCTGCTGGCGCCTTCAGAAGCACTGAACGGCTTGACGGTCGGCGCGGTGTCGAAAGACCTGAATGGCGATGTACCCGCACAAGCAGCTGGGATATTCGCGCTTGAAGATGATGCCGATCTGCTGCCCCAGATAACCAGCGCGCTCGGCCTTGGCCCGCACAGGTCCATCAAGCCGGATATGCTGCATGTCGGCGGCCGTCAGGAAATTAGAACCTGGCCAGACGGCACAGGCAATACTCGTGTGGACCCAGTGGATGTTTCAAGACGCACCGGCCTGATCGTGGCCGGTCCGGGCGGCACGCAGAAGTCGCGGGGCACTAGCCCTGCAGCCGCCCTGACAACTCGGGCAGTGCTGCAATCGGCGCAGGCGCTTACTGGGCAGGCCGGTCCTTTTGAAGGGCTGGAACTGCCGCGTCGGGACTTCGCGCTGCTAACGCGTGCGCTGGCCATCAACGCCACTCGCTGGCATGACGGTGCCTATGAGCTTTTGGCGGAACAGCTCGCCACGCTGGGCAGGCACCGCCACGTCAGAGCAAAGGAAGAAGTCTGCCGGCATTTCGGATATGGCGTTATCAATCCAGGCTTGATGCAGCGCTCGCCGGAGCGCGGCGTCACACTCGTAGGTCTGGGGACGATCCGGAAAGATCAGGCGCTAATTTTCCGGATGCCGCTGCCGCCTTCAATGGCTGGCGAGAGAGTCCCACGTTCGATGCATGTCACGCTGACATGGTTCACGCCCGTCAACGCCACGCGCGCCCAATACAGGCTGGCCGGCCTCGAAGCCATCGCCGCCGATCCAGCCGACGAGCAGAGTGATAGTGGTTGGCTGCTTGACCTCAAGTCGGACGGACCGGACGCGAACATGATCAGACGCGGCTCGGTGTGGTCCCGCCGCTTGATCCACAGGCGACAGGCCGTGCCGGGATTCGAAGCGGACGCGGAAATTCCTATCTGCGTTCAATGCCGCGATACTGCAGGTGGCGGTCTCAGCCCCGACGATGATATCCGCTTTGCCATTGCAGTGACGCTCGAAGTCGAGACAGAGGTCGAATACGACATCCTCAATGAGATTGAACAGCGGATCAAGTTGACCATGGTACAAGCGGCCTAACCGTATAAATGATTCCGAAACTTCGCCTTCCGACGCGCGGACGAGGGTTGTCACAACACGTTCACGTTACAGGCCGACGTCCTCTCGCGGAGGGGCAGAGATGATTGCGCCATAGAAGCTGCAAACTCCAGGTAACAGGTTGACGGCGGGGAGGCGGCCATATATGTCCTGGTTCAATGATCATAGATTTATGGAGCCCTTGGGCTATATTCGGCTGGTAGAGGCTGAAGCCACCTATTACCGACTCGACAGTCAGGCCGCAATGGCGGCATGACTTAAACCCAATAGCATCCGCGATACCCGGGGTGGTTCAGGGCCCATCTGAGCTACTATAGAGAGCAGATGAACTGATCTGGTGCGCCGTGCACCATCAATAAGCTGGCAGGTGCGTCGTGATCAGGCTGGGGACCAGAGGGCTCATCAGAGGCGATCAGGAGCTGGTTGATTTAGCCTTAAATGGTAAGCACCACGCAGAACCTGTGACGGAAAAGAAGCGAGCAAAAGCATGATAGTAAAAGGGGTCGATCCTAAAACGGGGAAAGAGGCTGACCTGGAGCTGCCAGGAACTGAAGAAAGCTTTTTCCAGACCATTGGAGACTTGGACCTGTCTGATGCCGCCGTCAAGCGGATGATTAGCAGGCTCAACATATCAGCAGATGCCAAATCGCTACTGTATTCACTGTCCAAAGCCACAATCAGAGTGGGTGACCGCGTCCTCAAGATGGGCCGAAAACTTCTGGATTATGTATGCCATCTGGCCATGCAGTTCCCGAATACAGCATTCGGCGTAATCCTCGCCGGAGTTGCAGGCACCCTGTTCTCCGCAATCCCGGGGCTTGGCGTGTTGCTCGGCCCAATTGTCGCACCGATTCTCATGTTGATCGGCTTCGTGGGTGGAGCAGTTCTTGATTTCCAGGACAAAATGCTGGCCCGGAAGATTGCTGCGCAGGTCGCCGAACAGAACGAGCGCCTGTCTGCGCAGATCGATGAGAAATTGGCTGAAATCCATTCAGCAGCGAACCGTTGACGTCCCATGGGAGAAGAAACCAAAGCCGCGTGGTTCGACGGAATCGACGAAGTTGTCGCAGATGAGGTGCGGTTCAAGGCCAAACTCAACATTGGCACAGATGCCTACGATTCCAACCGCGCAATAAAAAAGGTTAACGCGCTTTGGCACAGCATGAGTGCAGCCGCTGCTGGCGCCGCAGTTGCGCAGTCTGGTCCAGTAGCCTCTGCTTTTTTTGCACCAACGGGTCTCGCGGCGCTCCTGGGAATCGGCACGGCAACTACTCCGATCGGCTGGGTAGTAGCGAGTGCCGCTCTTGCCGGGGCTGGATGGGTCGGCGTCATGCGGTATCTCGATCGGTCGCTTGAAAAGCGCAGCACGACCATCCCCGACTTCATTAATACGCCACTGGATGTCCTGGCTCTGGCTCTATTCGACTTGATGGCACCCGTTGCCTTAAAGTTTGCTTTGGCCGATGGCTCAATCGACCGAACCGAGCGCGAAGCGATCAATACGTACTTTGTCAAGGAATGGGGATTCGATCCCAACTTTGTTTCCGAGGGTTTGGCTTTTACCGAACAAAGATTACCGGACCTTTCATTAAAGAATCTGGCCGAGGCACTCGCTGAACTCAAAAGGAGCAACAAGGATTGCAACTACATCGAAATGACCCGGGAATTCGTTGGCTTCCTGCATGAGATTAGCGAAGCTGACGGACGGATCGATCCTGCCGAGGAGGCCGCAATTGAGGAGGTTCAGGCTATTTTTGACGAGGCTGGACAGTCCAGTTTCAGAAAAGCCGCAAAAAAGCTGGGGTCTGACATTTCTGGTGCCGCCGAAGGCAGTCAACGGAACGTGCGCCAGATTGCCAAAAAAATCTCCTCGCTATCCCCATCCTCCAAGAACGAAAAAGCCTGACCTTTCGACGTTTCTCTGAGGTGGCTGAGAAATAGCGACAGCACCAAAGACCCTTTGGACTTCCCACGGTCTCGTGGGCACTTTTGGCCTATGTAAGGGACTGTCCTGAGATTTGTGTAGCTGCCCATTGATACGTACTGTAATTCAGGAGTTGATCAATGGACACAGTCGTGGATGAGAAAAAGCTGAAGGAACTGGTTTCCGAGCTGGCCAAGCAGGTCAAGACCGAAAAGGATCTCGGTGAGCTCTCCGACCAGCTGACCAAGATGGCTGTC
>PXBU01000272.1 GCA_003566795.1 Puniceicoccaceae bacterium
AAGGGGTGGAGCGTTTCGAAGTGCTCATCGCCCTGGAAGACGGGGCACCGCCGACGGATATTGGTGGCGAGCTATCCCCCCGCAGAAACGACACGGCGCTGCAACTGAGCGAATTCCCCGACCAGGCATTCTACGCCTACGACACCGGACGGGTCGGCACGACGCTGCGCGCAAATGGGCCGGAGTTCACCATCGAAGCCCAGCTCCCGGCCGGGCCGGAATACACCGTCGTGGTGCGTGCCGTCGGTCCGGGCCCCCGCGAAGCCCTGCCCGCCGATGGTGATCGCGCGGCGATACCCGCCCGCTCGCACGGCAAGCCGAGTAACCGCGAGACCTACCGCTGGACCGCTGCCGAAGAAGAACCGGGCCCCCTCGTTCCCTGGCCTGCTCTGTATGTCAGTGCGCTGGCTGAAGACGTGGAAAACCCCTTGGCAGTCCGCGCGGTGAGCCCGCAAGCCGGAATCGGGGTGCGGATCGGAGAATTTCGTTTCCTGTTCGAGTTTGAGGAGGATGACGAGGTCGTGGTCGAAATGCCCGCCAATTACCCTTATCCATTGCCCAACCGTCTGGACCCCAATGACGCGGTGTTTACGCTGCAAGGCGGCGCGACCGTGTTTGATCTGAGTGGTCAGACCAGTGATCGCACACTGCTGCCGGCGGCCCTCTATCGCTATCAATTGCCCAGCGACCTCTATCCGCAGGTGGGCGGCGATCTGGTCCAGGTTTCTCCCTTAGTGCAGGAGATTGCCTATGAAAGCTTCGACATGGCCGACCATCGGCCCCTGCCGGGCGAGCTGGAAAAAGACTTCCCGTATTTCAGCCAATTTCAGGGGCGAGACTACAACGTCTTACAGGATCCCTTCCTCGCGGTCCGTGACCGCGAGGACTTCGATGCGTTGACCGATGAAAACACGCACGAATTGATTCTGCTGGACACGCAGCCAGTCGTTCAAGGCGCGAAATACCGTTACTTATTGGTCCGCTTCGATGAGTTTGGGGAAATCGACCGAATTCTGCCGGTGGATCCCATCGAAATCACCCCGGACCTCTTTGATTAATCAGCGATTCGCCATGACCGAAACCGAACCTTCAGGAGCCTTGCTATGAAACGCAACTATTTCATTCCTCTTCTCGCCGTCCCCGTCCTCGCTGCAACGCTGGTACCGACTTCAGTGCTACAGGGGCAGGCCCCGCAGCCGGTGACCAATCCCGTCTTTACCGAAAAGGAAATCATCCTCTCCGGCCCGTTATTGGGTAAAGGGCAGCCCGGTTCAGTCATTCTGCTGGATCGGCAGACGGGGCTCTACCAAGCGGGTCTGCGCGATCTGGCCAGCGGGGTCATTACCTGGCAGGACACCCGTTCCAGTGGGCTGCCAGCCATCGACGACGCCGCACTGGGCCGCTTAGACGAGCGGGACTTGGTCTCCGTGGCGGTAGCCCATGCCGACAGCAACCAACTCGCTTTTTTAAAACCACATGGGGATCGGGTCGAAACGCACCCCCGGAGGATTCCGTCGCCGGTGCCGCGGCCGGGCCTGCTGGCGGCGGGGCAATTGGACCTCTTTCATTTAACCGAGGACACGTTTTACGAAGACTATGCGCTGCTTAGCCAGCTGCGCCAGGAAGAAAAGGGTGAAGTCGTGAGCATGCTCAATTTTAACAAAGGCTTATCCCAGTCGCAGATTTTTGCGCAAGGCGAGCTATCGCCGAAAGCAGAGCCGGGGTATGCGCCTTACCAGTTGTCCACGGTATTCTTTCCCGATTTGGCATTTCCGGCAGTCGCCCAAACAGCCCGCGATAAGTTGGGCGAGGTGGGCACGCGCCTGACCTTGATCCGGCAGCGAGAAGGGAAAGGACTCAGCTTTCAGGATAGCGAAATCTTCGGTCTGCCAGACCAGCCTTTTATCGCCACCCCCTTCCTCAACCAGTCGGCGGAGCTGGAGACCATGCTCGTCTCCTGGAATCAGTCCGAGTCGAAGCTCTACGTCTTCTTCCCCGACCAGAGCGAAGCCAGCCAGCTGCAGGAATGTGTGCTCGAAGAATACAAAGCAGGTTTTGATCAAGTGATCCTTTTGGAGGACGGTCAGAAGGGCTTGGCCCGCATCCTGGTGATTGCCGAAGAGGGTGCTGTCGCCGCAGTCCATGAACATGGCGGCGTCTATTGCTGGGGGAGCAGTGAGCATTCGATTAAGGCGGACGATAAGCAAACCCTCATCCTCGGAGCCGCTCCGGATGGGGCCGGGGGCTTCACGTTGTTGACCGGCCCCGCCGGAGGAACAGCGGAGAATTGGGCCACCTACGAGCGGGACGGCGACGACTACAATCTTTTAGCGCAGGGCAGCATTCCCCAACGAGAAGCCAGCCTGCGCATTGCCAATATATTTGCCTACGAGGAGAACCCGTTCCTCAATCCCGGCAGCGTCGCGCTCGATGTCTATCGCTACCAGGATTGGACCATCGCTGCCAGCCCCAGTGGTGGTTTCGTGGAAGCGACCGGACTCGAATTTCAGGGGGGTGATGTAGGTCTGGGCCCGGATCCCCTCACCGAGGCCATCGCTCCGCGTTTGCAGCAGGCGTTCTACCTGCCCAATCAAATCGCCGATAACATTTCTGTATCCACGCTGGCACCGATGGGGGCTCAGACTGCGGCGTCCATCAGCGTCGATCCGCTACCCGGAAAATTCGACCGGACCATTCGGGTGCGCTTCGCCACTTCCTTACCAGCGGCTGAGATCTATTACCAGACCGGGCCCGATCAGCCTTGGCAAAACGTCAGTCAACATGGCGAGCCGGTGTTGTATCAGGACACCACGCTGCGCTTTTTTGCTGACAATAACAACTCCCTCACGGCCACCCAGACGGCCAGCTACCCCTTCACCCGCGACTTTGACGCGTTCGACTCCAACCGCGACGGCCTGCCGGACTTTGTCCGGGATGCCTTCGGCCTGGATCCGCTCGGCCCGCCCGACACCACTGGCAACGGTTACACCGACTTGGAAGAGATCCTCGCCGGGAGCGACCCCCTCGATCCATCGGATGTCCCCGCCGAAGGCGACCGCTTGACGCTGGGCACGCGGTTTAACGCGCACGTCTTTGTTGACGTCCAGGACCTGACCGCGCTGCCGGAAATCGATTTCACGCTCGCAGCCGCGGGCGAGCTCCTGCGCGCCGCCGACACGGCGGGCACCCATCTTGGTCAGGGCCGGGTCGACCCCTCCTTAATCGGCGGACCGGAAAATACCGCCGGCGCCCGGCTCGTCGGTATCGAGCCCAATCCCGCCCGCCCTTATCTCACACTGCGCACCGCCCGGCTGTTCTCGGACGGAGGCGAGAATCTGATCCCGGAAAAAGTGGCGCTACAACCAATGCCCCGGCTACCGCTGCCGGTGATCGACTACACGCCATCCGGCCAGGATTTGGAAACTGAAGTTGAGAACTGGCTGGCCGCCGCGAAAGATGCCTTGAGCGGCGTCGAAAGGGAGACCCTGGAAAGCGCCCTCTCAGCCAGCAGCACCCTGCAAACGGCGGTCTTTGAGCACCACCTGGCTCTGCTTTGGGAGCACCGGGCTGGCCTCAGCAGTACCCCAGCGGTGACGCTGTGGCCCCAGCGCACCGGAGACGGCTCCCGGATAGGGCTGAGCCGTGCGGAGTGGCGGCTCTTGGCCAGCCCGGATACTTCCGATCCCACGCAGCCTCTGGTAGTCGATCTGCGGGAAAGCTGGCAAAATCTCGCCGACTTTTTTAGCAGCAACGATAGCGACAGTGAGCTCGTGCACAGCTTCGCCCGCGAGCTGTACCAGGTGCATCAGGAGCACTACCTTCCCGGTCAGAGCAGTGCCCGGCCACCCCTCGACGCCTTCAGGCATTTTCTCGAAAACGCTGGCTCGCTGCCCGATTTCTATGCCGCCAACACCACCTGGGATGCCGGAGAGCTATCTACCGTTTACCTGATTCTCGACGAACTCAGCCGCGGGCTCTCGCTCTCCCGTCCGGTGCTGACAGTTTTGGCCGAAATCAAGTCAGACACCTTTGCCAGCCCTTGCCGCCTGGTCGGCGACGCTGACAGCAGCCAAACGTTCCTGCTGCTGGATGAACGGGGCGAAGCCTACCGCTTTCCGTCCGGACTGCGCCTGCCTGCCGGCACGCTGCTGAGCATAACCGGATTTACCGACACCCAGCCCGTCGATGAGACCTGCGCTGTCGAAGCCTCCCACCTCGAAGTGTTCTCGATCGATTTGGCCGTCTTGCCCGCGCCGCTCGATCCGGACAACACCGGCAACCTGCTGCCGGAGACTTGGGAAGAACTACATTTCGGCCAAACCGGGCAGGACCCCTTTGCCGATGCCAGCGGCAACGGCTACTCCAATTTGGAGCACTACCTGCGTGGCCGCAGCCCCCTCACCAGCGGCTCGATTTCCACCGAGGAGCCGCTCGATTTTACCCCGCCCGGCCTGCGCATTCAGCCCGCCGAAAACGGTAATTTCGAAATCGAGTGGGAATACGGTGCCGACCTCGCCGATTACTTCCAGTTTCGCTTCGAGCAGAGCACCGATCTGGTAGAATGGATCCCATTCGAGCCGCTGGAGGCCCAGCAAACCGCCCCCGGCGAGTTCCATGCCCAAGTTCCCCCAGCCGACGAAGCGACCAGCGAACCCACCTTCTACCGCTTCCAGATCGAGTTGCGCGATGATCGGTGATATTTGGCTGGTATCCCTCGATCCGGATAAGCACGCAATGCGCCAGGGCTCGATCCTGGCTACGAGATATTCTGTGAAAAAACGTATTTGATTCTGGTCTAACCTTCCTGTTTTCCACTGGTTGGGGTGGGGAATCCTTTTCTCGTTTTCACTTATCTTATGTTTAAAAATTTTTTCTGTGGTTGGTTTATCAACGTTCCCAAGGACCTGGTTGCGGGTTTGGTCGTTGCGCTTGCGCTCATTCCGGAGGCGATTGCCTTTTCCATCATCGCCGGAGTCGATCCCCAGGTGGGGCTCTATGCCACCTTTTGTATCGCCGTGGTCACGGCCTTTGTCGGCGGCCGACCGGGTCTGATCAACGGCGCTACCGGGGCGATGGCGCTGCTTATGGTCGTGCTGGTTCGCGAGCATGGGTTGCAGTATCTGCTCGCGGCCACCGTGCTGACCGGCATCCTGCAAATCATCGCCGGCTACCTGCGGCTGGGGCAGTATCTGCGCTTTGTATCGCGGTCGGTCATGACGGGCTTCGTCAACGCGCTGGCGATCCTGATCTTTATGGCGCAACTGGCGGAGTTTAAGCATGTGGGCTGGCAGATGTATGCCATGGTCGCCGGCGGTCTGGGGATCATCTACCTCTTTCCGCGCCTCACCAAAGCGGTGCCGTCGCCGCTGGTCTGCATCGTTGTGTTGACTGCAATCGCGATCCTCGCAGGTATGGACCTGCGCACCGTCGGTGATATGGGCGAGCTGCCTGCGACTTTGCCCTTGTTCTTCTTGCCGGACATCCCGCTGAATTTGGAAACGCTCTTCATCATCCTGCCCTATGCGCTTTCGCTCACCGTGGTGGGCTTGCTCGAATCGCTGATGACGGCCTCCATCGTCGATGACATGACCGATACCGACAGCGACAAAAATCGCGAGTGCGTCGGTCAGGGGGCAGGCAATATCGTGGCTGGCTTCTTCGGCGGCATGGCCGGGTGCACCTTGATTGGGCAGACTGTGATCAACATGAAGTCCGGCGGACGCGGGCGGCTCTCGACCTTTTGCGCCGGGGTGTTTCTGCTGGCCCTCATCCTGTTGCTGGGTGACTGGGTCTCGCGCATACCGATGGCTGCCCTCGTCGCCGTCATGATTATGGTGGCGATCGGCACCTTCAGTTGGCAGTCTTTAAAGGACCTGCGGACACATCCCAAATCATCCAGCCTGATTATGGTGACGACGGTCGCGGTGGTGGTGCTGACCCATAACCTCGCCTACGGCGTAGCGGTGGGCATTCTCATGAGCCTGTTCTTTTTTGCCCGCAAGGCGGCCGCGCTCGTGCGCGTGGGCACCGAGCTGGACGCCAGCGGCGAGGCCCGCACCTATTTTGTGGAGGGCAATGTATTCTTCGTTTCCGCCGACCGCTTCGCCCGCGCTTTTGATTTCCGTGAAGTGCTTACCCGTGTGACCATCGACGTCACTCGTGCGCATTTCTGGGACATCAGTTCCGTCGCTGCGCTCGACAAGGTCGTCCTTAAATTCCGTCGTGATGGTGTTGATGTCGAAGTCGTCGGCATGAACGAAGCCAGTGCGACGCTCGTCAGTCGAGTTGGCACCCATGACAAAGCCAATGCCACAGATTCGCTGCCCCTTCACTAAACAAACGAAAGCCCCGCTATGATCCACAACATCCTCACTTGCACCGACGGTTCCATTTACGCAACGAGCATCTACGATCTCACCGCCTGGTCGGCGACGCGCTCCGATGCCGCCGTCCATGTCCTCCACACCCTCGACCCTCGCACCAACGTCGCAGGTGCCTTCAATTTGAGCGGCAACCTGGAGCCCGAAATGGGGGCCGAGTTGATGGAAGAAATCGTGAAGCTAGAGGAGGCGAAAAGCCGCTTGGTGCGCGAACGCGGCAAGGTGATTTTGGCCAACGCCCGCCAGCACCTGACGGATGCGGGCGTCACCCGCGTCACCGTCGAGCAACAGAACGGGCGTTTGGTGGAGTCGGTCACGCGCATGGAAAAAGAAAAGCAGGCGGACCTCGTCATCCTGGGCAAACGCGGCGAGGCGGCCGATTTCGATAAACGGCACCTCGGCTCCAACCTCGAGCGGGTCATTCGCGGGAGCACGCGCCCGGTTCTTGTGGCGGCGCGTAAGTTCGTCCCCATCGAGCGTTTTCTTATCGCCTACGACGGCGGACCCAGTGCGGAAAAAGCAATCCGCTTTGCCATCGAGCAACCCCTTTTGAAAGATCTGGAGTGCCACCTCGTCCGCGCCGGAAAAGTCGACGAAAAAGCCGAGTGGTATCTACAGGAAGCGGCGGGCAAACTACGCGCAGCGGGATACACCGTGCATGCCGAAGCCATCAGCGGTGCCCCGGAAGATGTGATTGCCGCCCAGGTCCAACAACACAGCATTCAACTCCTCGTCATGGGCGCTTATGGCCACTCGCGCATCCGCCAGTTAATGGTCGGCAGCACCACCACCGAAATGGTTCGCACCTGCCACATTCCCGTCCTGATGTTCCGTTGATTCCCACATTTTTATTTGATGGGATACTAGCTCGGTTCGAGGATACTCGTTTCAAACCAAGGCAACAATCTGCTTG
>PXBU01000152.1 GCA_003566795.1 Puniceicoccaceae bacterium
GAAGCTTCGACAAAAATATGGGTGTCCTTTAAATAAATATTAGAAGCTTCGACAAAAATATGGGTGTCCTTTAAATAAATATTATCATGAAATGACCCCTGCTTACTTCTCCGCCACACGGATGAAATCAAGCTCAAAGCAAAGATTCGCTAAACAAAAACGCCTCTGGTTGGAATACCAGACGCGTTTTGTTGTATTATCCGGAAAATCCGAACGATTCTAGAAATTCCGCTCGGGTGCTGGCCCTCTGCGGCCAATCTTTTGGCGTTTCTCTATCGCTGGATTTTGCTCTTTGCTGCTGTAAGCGGCATCGGGCTTGGAAGCAGAGTCCACAGAGCGTTTATCGATCTGCGCCGGATCACCAGCTGCCCGGGTATTGCGTTCAACATTTACCCAGCTTGCTGTGCGTGAACTGCCTCCGCTACGCCGTTCGTAAGCTACCGCACTGGCTTGGTCCTTTGCGTCCACACTAATGGTTTGCATCGTCCGGTTTGTGCGATCCCAGTCATCCCGGAGTTGGGTCTTACTTGCCATGGCGATTGTTTGACCGAGAAAAGCGGTAGCGGTAATAGCGATGATGGTTTTTGTTATTTTCATGATTTTTCCTTTTTATGGGTTTATTGACACTTATTCTTTTGAGGCTCCACAACATGTGTGACCTACCCATGTAAACGCATCCCCTCGGGATACCCCTGAAAGATTCTTTGTAATTGAATGCGGCACAATGCCAGCTAATGCTTGGCATTATAGATCCTAATGGGATGCTTTGGAGACGTTGGCTGTGTCCTAACTATTGCTTCGTCGTCGATCAGATTTTTTTGCCAACTTTTTTGAGGGGTTGAGCCCGTAGCTGCGTTTAAACGCATCTATGGACACAAAATCAAAAAAAACGAATCGATCACGCAAGCCGATGTGCTTTGTGATTCTGCTCTTTGAATGACATGCCCCATCTTCGTCGCCTCGCTCCCAACTTGACTTTTTCGCAGCTGGCATCCATTCTAATCATCTCGTTAATGAAAGCGTTCATCGCAGTTTTACTTTCCTTTGCCCTCGTGGGGTTCGCGCGGGCGGATTGCCTCTGTTGCTTGAGTGGGACGCAGTCCTCGGTCGTGAGCGAGGTGCCGGCTTCCGCTGGTTGCTGTGGGCAAGCGGGGGCGACTGCGGACGACTCCGTTCCGCCGTTAAGTAATTGCTGTTCCTCGAGCCAGTGTGCCTTGGCTGATTGCGGTGGGCTGACTTTGATTGGTTTGGAAGACGAGGCTTTGGTCGACCATCGGACGGTGTGCTTGTTGGCCACTGAGTTGCATCAGACCGAGCTTGTAGCGGGCGTAGCGGCCAAGCCCTGCGCGGTCCGTGCGCCGCCTGCCATTGAGCTGCGGCGATCCCTGCCTTTGGGTATTTTGTATTGCGTGCACCGTTTGTGAGGTGCCTGACCGCTGAGCATCGCAGGACGATGGCTTGAGCGGTATTTTTGTGTCCGCACCACGGGCAGTAACCACTGATGGGCGGATCGGCAACGACCGGAACGCTGCCTCACTTCCAGAATCACCCAGCTACAATTATGTTTTGCTTTAGCTACGACTCCTTCCAACAGCTTTACTGGCTGAGGCATTTGTTTCCTGAACCGCTAACAACGTCCGCAGTCGACATCGTTTTGAATGCGAAGCTCCGGCCGTTCCGGATATTCGCCTGCACCCGGAGACGTCCCTGTCGCGCGCGTTCCGACCACCAGCAGACCCGCCCGGAATTTTTCCGGAATTCAACCCCACGATTATGCGAAACATCCTGAAAATTCTTTCCATGGCCTTTTTGGTCACCGCCGTTTGTGCCACCACCGTGCACGCCGAGGGCGAGGGTCTCGATCCTCGTCCGGATCCTGTCACCCCGACCACAGCTGGATCGGCTGCAAGGCCTGCCGCGCTCGACAGTGTGCCGCCGCCGGCCGCTATCCCCGCCGACGCCACCGTTGACGACCTGGTGCATTACGCGGTGGAAAACAACCCCTCGCTGCGCGCCGCCTTCGAGCGCTGGAAAGCCGCCGTGGAGCGTGCCCCCCAGGCGCGCACCCTGCCGGACCCGCAGTTAAACTATAGCAACTTTGTCCTGCGCTCGACGGATCGCCAGGGACCGATGGGCCGGCAGCGCATTGCCATCACGCAAATGTTCCCCTGGTTCGGCACCCTCGACGCCCGTGGCAGTCGCGCCGAGCAACAAGCGCATGCCGCCGCCCACCGCTTGGAGGCGGCCACCAATCGCATGATCGCCAGCCTGCGGGCGGAATATGCCGAATATTATTACATCGAAACCGCCGCAGCGATCTTTGAGGAGCATCGTCAGCTGTTGGAAAAACTCCACGCAGCGATCGAGGGGCAATACGCCTCCGGCCTGGCTGGCCGGGCGGACGTCCTGCGTATCGAAATGGAGTTGGCGCGCGTCGACGACACCCGCCGTTCACTGCGCGACCAAAAGGGACCGGTCAGGGCGAAACTCAATGCCATGCTCGGCCGCCCGGCGACGGCGGCCCTTCCGGCGGCGCAAGCCTGGGACTATCGCCTGATGGAGGAAGCTGAATTGCAAGCGCTCTCCGCCCGCATGCAGACACATCCCGAACTGCGCGCTCGCGAGAGCGAAATCCTGGAGGCGGAAGAAGCCCTGCGCCTGGCCCGCCTGCGGAGCCGTCCCGACTTCATGGCCGGGGTCGAATACCTCGAGCGCCGTGACGCCTCCAACGAAGCCATGCTCATGGTCGGGATCAGCCTGCCCATCTGGCGTGAAAGCTACGCCGCCGGACGTCGCGAAGCCCGGGCCATGGAGCGCGAATCCACCGCCGCCCGCGAGGCCCTGGTCTTGGACTTGGCGGCAAGCTACGAGGAAAGCAGCTACGCCTTGCGCGATGCCGAGCGCAAGCTGCGGCTCTACGACGAATCCCTGCTGCCCCGCGCCGAGGAATCCTTCGAAATTATCGACGCCGCTTATAGCGAAGGCGAAGCCGCCTTCCTCGATCTGGTCGATGCCCAGCGCGAGCTGCTGAATCTACGCGACAACCGCGCCCGCGCTTTGGCCGATCAAGCCCGCAGCCTCGCCCGACTCAACGAATTGGCCGGTGGTGGAATCGGCGCACAATAAAGGACTCAACATGAAAACGAATAAAACACGCCTTCTCTTCATCCTGGCCGCATTGGCTGCGGTGGCCGCCGCCTTTGCCCTCGGCAAATTGAGCGGTCGGACCGGCGGTGACCACAGCGAGAATGATCATGCGGCGCACGACGGTGCAGAGGAAACACCTGCAGCCAAAGAAGAAACCTGGACTTGCTCCATGCACCCCCAAGTGCGCCAGCCCGATCCGGGCGATTGCCCGATTTGCGGGATGGACCTGATTCCGCTCGAAAACGACGAAGACGAGGAGGAAACGGAGCTGCCGCAACTGCGGGTCAGTGAACGCGCCGCCGCCCTCATGCAAATTGAAACCTGGCCCGTCGAACGCAGAGCCGTCGATGCCGAAATCAATGTCTTCGGCCTGCTGGAAGCCGACGAAACCCGGCTGCGCGACCTCGTCGCCCGGGCCGACAGCTACATCGAAAAGCTCCATGCCGACCATCGATGGATCCGGGTGGAGCAAGGCGAGGTGCTGGCCGAGCTCTACAGCCCGCCGGTCACCGCCGCCGCCCGTGAACTGCTCGCCGCCCGGGGCGACCCCACCGCCGCCCGCGCCAAACTCCGCCGACTGGGTGTGGCCGAGGATCAGATCGCCGCTATTGTGGAAAGCGGCGAAGTCCCGCACACCTACGAGATCCGCAGCCCCATCGACGGCTATGTGGTGGACTTTGCGGGCCGCGAAGGCATCTGGGTGGCCGAAGGCCAACGCCTCTTTCAAATCGTGAACCTGAGCAAGTTGTGGCTCCAGCTGGAAGCCTACGAACGGGATCTGGCCGACCTGCGGGTCGGCCTGCCGGTGGCATTCTCCGTGCCAGCCTTTGCCGGGGAGAGCTTCGAAGGCGAGGTCACCTTCATCGACCCGCAGATCGACCCCCGCAAGCGGACGGCGCGCCTGCGGGTCGAAGTGCCCAATCCGGAGCTGCGTCTGAAGCCGGGCATGTTCGCCCGGGGCAGGCTCCACGTGCCGGGAGACGCCGAGGCTCCGCCGCTGGTGATTCCCAAAAGCGCGCCCCTCATCACCGGAGAACGCGCCGTCGTCTATGTCCAGTTGCCCGACCGTGACCGACCGACCTTTGAAGGCCGCGAACTGGTCCTCGGTCCCCGCAAAGGCGATTATTACGAGATTCGCGAAGGCCTGGAGGAGGGCGAGCGTGTCGTCACCCACGGTAATTTCAAGATCGACAGCGAGCTGCAGATCCGCGGCCGCCCCAGTATGATGGCGCGCGAGGGTGGGATGGAGGCAGACCACGACGACGCTGCGGATCAAGCCCCCGACTACCGCGAGCTACCGGCGATAGCCGACTTCGCCGACGAGGTGCCGGAGTCCTTCGGCCGGGAGCTGCGCCCGGTGGTCCAAGGCTACCTGGATCTCTCCGAAGCGCTGGCGGGCGACGACTACGCGGCCGCCCGCAAAGGCCTGAGCGGTTTGCACGAGGCCCTGCTCGAAATCGGCAAACACCGCCTTGATGGTGAGGCCCACATGGCATGGATGGAGCGCTACGATAGTCTCCACCAACTCGCCCACCAGTTGGAAGCCGCCGACGATCTCGACGGTATGCGCCGACACTTGCAGGCAACCACTTTGGAAATCGAGGCCATCGCCGTCAACTTCGGTGCCGGTCAACTCCCCGAGCTGCACCGCATGTATTGCCCTATGGTGGATGGCGACGAAGGCGGCACCTGGCTGCAGGGCCACGATACCTTGAGCAACCCCTACTACGGCGCCATGATGCTCCGCTGCGGCGAAAGCCTGGGCGTGCTGAGCCGTGAACACCAAGAGGACTGAAGCCCATGAACGATACGAACAACAATCGCGGTCGTGCGCCCCGTCCTTCGCCGACGGAAGCGGAATCCGGACTCCTGGACGCGACCGTGCGCTTCTTTCTCGAACAGAAACTGGTGGTCGCGCTCCTCGTCATCGGCATGGTGCTGTGGGGCATCGCTGTGGCTCCGTTTGACTGGAAAACCGACTGGTTGCCGCGCAATCCGGTGCCGGTCGACGCGATCCCCAACCTGGGGGAAAACCAGCAGATTGTTTTCACCGAATGGCCCGGACGCTCGCCGCAGGACGTCGAGGACCAACTGACTTACCCGCTCACCGTTTCCTTGATGGGCGTGCCGGGCGTGCGCGAAGTGCGCAGTCAGTCCATGTTCGGCTTCTCCTCGATCTTCATCATTTTCGAAGAGGACATCGAATTCTACTGGTCGCGTTCGCGCATCATTGAAAAACTCAACAGCCTGCCGGCAGGGGCGATTCCCGACGATGCGCAACCCGCGCTCGGGCCCGATGCCACCGGGCTGGGGCAAATCTTCTGGTATACCCTGGAGGGGCGCGACCCGGACGGGAAGCCGATGGGTGGTTGGGACTTGCACGAGCTGCGCTCCGTTCAGGACTGGTATGTCCGCTACGGACTGCTCTCGGCCACCGGCATCAGCGAGGTCGCCTCAATCGGCGGCTACCAGCAAGAATATCAAGTCGATGTCGATCCCGAGGCGCTGCGCGCGCACGGCGTCACCCTGGCGCAAGTCATCGATGCGGTGCGCAAGAGTAATCTCGATGTCGGTGCCCGCACCACCGAGATCAACCGGGTCGAATACATTGTGCGCGGACTCGGCTTCATCAAGAACCTCGACGATATCGAGCAAGCCACCGTCCGCGCCGGACCGGATGCGACGCCCGTGCGCGTGCGCGACGTGGCCCATGTCACCCTCGGCCCCGCCGAACGCCGCGGCGCGCTCACCATCTCCGGCGCCGAGGCGGTCGGCGGGGTGGTGGTCGTGCGCGAGGGCTTCAATCCGCTGGCGGCGATCAACAACGTCAAGGCGCAGATCGAGGAAATTTCGCCCGGACTCCCCACCAAGCCGGTGGTTGACTGGGACCGGATCACGCCCGCCGGGGTCGAAGCCTTCGCGGCCGAAGCTGGCTTTGAGGGCCTCGACGGCGCACAGCTCAACCGCGAGGCCTGGCTCGACTGGCTGCGCACCACGCCCCGCGACGAATGGCCGGAATGGATCACCACCAGCCGGTTGTCCATCGAGCCGTTCTACGATCGCACCGGCTTGATTCACGAAACTCTCGGCACCCTCAACGACGCCCTGGTGCAACAAATTCTGGTCACGATCATTGTCGTGCTCGTGCTGGTGATGCATCTGCGCACGGCCTTTGTCATTAGCGCGATGCTGCCCTTGTCGGTTTTATTTTGCTTCATCGCGATGAAACTCTTCGGCGTCGATGCCAACATCGTAGCTCTGGCGGGCATCGCCATTGCCATCGGCACCATCGTGGACATGGGCGTGATCGTGGTCGAAAACCTGCTCAAACATTTAAAGGAGGCCCCGCCGGAAGAGCCGCGCATCGAAGTGGTGGCCCGCGCGACCCGTGAGGTGGGCTCTGCCATCCTCACCGCGATCAGCACCACGATTGTCAGCTTCCTGCCCGTCTTCACCATGACCGGTGCCGAGGGGAAAATGTTTATCCCCCTGGCCTATACCAAAACCTTCGTGCTCGTCGGTGCCATCATCGTGGCTTTGACCGTGGTGCCTGCCGCCACGCATGTTTTGATTGCCGGGCGCACCGATGTCCGAAGAGGGCAACGGGCCCTCTGGTTCGGCCTCGGTCTGGTGGCGGTGGTCGTGATGGCCTTCGGCCTGCACCAGGGCTGGGGGGCGGTCGTTGCCGCCGGGGGTGTTCTGCTCCTGCTGTCGCTCTACCACTTGGTGGCGGACCGGTTGCCGCTGTGGGCGGAGAAGTTCCGCCAGGGCGGGGAAGCCAAAACCCGCCGCATCCTGGAAGCTTTGAGCAAGTATGGCCGGGTGTTCGGCAGTATCGTGGCCATTGCTGTGGTCACCTGGATACTGACAGTTGTCTGGGAGCCCCTCGGGCCGGAGCCCGAATTTATCGGGAATCTCCTCTTCGTGGCCTTGATACTGGGTGGCGTGCTCGGCCTGTTCGGTCTCTTTGCGCTGGCCTACCGACCGCTGC
This sequence comes from Puniceicoccaceae bacterium, assembly GCA_003566795.1. Taxonomy (GTDB): domain Bacteria; phylum Verrucomicrobiota; class Verrucomicrobiia; order Opitutales; family Coraliomargaritaceae; genus Coraliomargarita_B. The sequence goes on from PXBU01000152.1 coordinate 7,139, forward strand.
TGCGCTGGAGCCTGCGCTACAAGCCGGTCTTTCTCCTCGCCCCCTGCGTGCTGGTGCTCTGGGGGGCGGTGATCTGGCTGGGCTTCGACCGTGTCTTTGCTTTCGTGCCCGCGACTGCGGACCGCACCGGCATGGGTGCC
>PXBU01000147.1 GCA_003566795.1 Puniceicoccaceae bacterium
ACACGCCAGCGAGATTGGCCGTATCAAGCATGCCCGCGGGGCCGATTATTATGACCCCACGCGGGAGGCGATCGTGATGGCCAAAATTGCCGCGCTCAACCAAGGTCCGAGCACGGATGCCACCTTGCGCGCGGTTTATCGCGAGGTAATTTCGAGTTCCATCGCGTTGGAAAAAAAGCTGGTGATCGCCTACCTCGGTCCGGAAGCAACTTTCACGCACCAGGCTGCGATCCGCAACTTTGGCGTGAGCCTATGCTACCAGGCGATGAAGACGATTCCCGACGTCTTCAGTGCGGTCGAAGCAGGAGCTGCCGATTACGGTGTGATCCCGATTGAGAATTCCACCGAAGGCGCGGTGTTTCACTCGATGGACATGCTGGTCGATTCAGACCTGCACATTTGCTCGCAAGTTTACTTGCCCATTGAGCACTGTCTCGTCGCGCGGGTGCCGGTCGCTCAAATCAAAGAAATTCGCTCCAAGGACCAGGCGATTGGCCAGTGCCGCGAGTGGTTGCAGGCGCATTTACCCGGAGTGCCGACGATGGATGTGGTGAGCACGGCCGAGGCCGTACGCATGGCCGCCGCGACCGAGGGCGTGGCGGCGATTGCCAGCGTGCACTCCGCGCTGCATTACGGCGTGCCGGTGCAGGTGCGGAGTATTCAGGACCGGGATGATAACGTCACCCGTTTTCTGGTGATCGGCAAGACGCGGGCCAAGCCGCTGGGCGAAGGCCGCGACAAGACCAGCCTGGTGCTCTCGCTCAAAGACGAGCCCGGCGCACTGGAAAAAACACTGCGCCCCTTCGGTAAGCGGGGGATCAATCTCAGTAAAATCGAGTCACGCCCGAGTCGTAAAAAGGCTTGGGACTACCTCTTCTTTATCGACTTTATTGGCCATTACCAAGACGCTACTGTGCAGGGTGCGCTCAGCGAGCTGGAGCAGCACTGTGAGTTCGTCAAGTGGCTCGGCAGCTATCCGAACGTAAACTCGGACAGTCGCGGTATTTGATGTCGGGCATGTATTGGGTCCTCCGGTCCGCTAAAACCGGAGATTAAGCGAGAAAGTGATCGCCCGGCTGTCGAGGTCAAAGTCCCCATTCAGAGTCGGTGATTGTTCGTTGCCGGAGACCGACCGTCCGTCATCGAAAGCTTGCTGATAGGCCAGCATCCACGAAAGACGTTCGAGCGACTGGCCCACACCAACTGCGAAAAAATGGCGGTCCGAGTCTGGAACGATGGGGAGGAGGTCGGCATCCGGCACCGCGTTTTCGACAAAGGTGTATCCAGCACTCAGGTGAAAGCCCTTGTCGAGATAACGGGTCGCGCCGACTGACCAGATGAAGGCAGACTCCCAGTTCAGATCGTACGCCAAGGGGATCGGTAGTTCGCTCTCGATCTCCAGCGTGTTGACCCGGTCCCAGTTCGTCCAATCGGCATTGAATTCAAAATTCCAGCGTTCATTTGGGCGATATGAGTAGCCGAAGATAATCGATTCCGGATAGATGAGGTCGGCATCGCCATCCACTGGATTAAATCCAGTGATAGGTCCTGAAACGGTGCCACTATATTTTGCCTTGGTTTTGGCTTGGTAATTGAGGCCGAAGCTGTGTTTCTCCGAAGGCTGCCACAGGAGCGAGAGGGAATAACCCACGGTTTGGTCAGTCCCGTCATACTGCACGGCATTGGCTTTGATGTCGACCTCCGTGTCATCATAGCTGAGGCCACCCGCGATGGAAAGCGTATCCGTGACCCGCCAGGCAACGACTGCGTGGTATTTGACATATTGTAAATCTGCTTGGTAGGGAACGCCAGGATCTGCCGTGGCAAAAGCCGCATCGCGGCCCCAATCCGTGCTGAGCGCGAAGGGCGCGTAGACACCAAAGCCGATCGAGAAAGGGGTGTCCTTAAAGGAGTGCGACGCAAAGAAACTCGGCACCGGTTGCCATTTATCGTCCATCTTGCTCTTGCCGGTCAGATCGCTGTCAAACTCGTAGCCGAGTGAAATCGCGAAGACGTTGCCCTGAAATTGCGTGCCTTCGATTTGGGTCAAACCGGCAGCATTGTAGAAAACTGCCGAGGGATTGTCGGCGGTGGCGGCGAAGGCATTACCGCGGGCGGTGGCGAAAGGATCGATGTAAGCGATCCGAGTAGCCGCGGCACGGATTTCCGGCACAGCGGCACTTGCAAAAGCCCAGGCGAGGAGGAGCGGGGTGTATTTATTCATGCAGTTGTTTGCAGCAGCGAGGGAAGTTCGATCTCAAGGTCGCAGGTATTTTCTGAATTCCGCGGGTGGAGGCGTAAATAGCCATTGTGCTCGTGGATGATTTTTCGAGCTACGGCAAGCCCCAGGCCGACGCCGGTGTTGCGTGTGGTGTAAAATGCTTCGGTCGCGTGCTGCAAAATGTCAGCCGGGATGCCGGGACCGCCGTCCTTGATGTGTAGGCGAAGAATACCCTCATTGCTTTCGTCGAGGATGACGTGAATTTCCTGCTCGCCGGGTTCTGCCTGCATGGAGTTCAGGAAGACTTCTTCCAGCGCATGCAGGAGGGCCTCGGGATTCGCTTGGACTGTCGTGCCGTCGGCATGGTTTTCGAAGCGCAATTTGGCCGTTGTGTTACTGGCACTGCTTTGAGCCCGCTCAAAGGCGTGGTTGATCAGGGCAGCGAGTTGGGTTTCCTGACTCCCCGCGATCGAAGATTGTGCCATGTAGAGCATTTGTTCGCTGAAGCGCTTGATGCGGGCGGTTTCGGTGGAGAGGGCTTTTTTGAGTGAAGCCTGAAATTTGGGTTGCTCGATTTTCTGATCGATGAGCTGTGCATGAGTGGTCAGGGGGACCAGCGAGTTGCGGATCTCGTGGGCAAAGCGCTCGGCAATCAGGCTGATCAATTCGCTTTTTGATGCATCGACCGCACTTTGCTTGCTGGCTTCAATTTTAGTGAAATCCTCGATGATGACCATGGTGGGGCGGGGCAGCAGCAGGAGTTCACCTTTTTGAGGAAAGGGAAAGATGGAGACTCTGAAAGTATTGCCTTCGGTTGCGCCAGCTATTAGGAAAGGTTCGGAGGTTTCCCCTTTCTCTACTGTGCGGTGGATGGGGCCAGCCAGTTGCGACGGCAATTCTGCAAAATCAATATCACGATGCGTGTCTGAAAGCTCAATGCCCAAAAATTGCTTTGCCGGATCATTGGCATAGAGCACCCGCAGATCTTCCCCGAAGACAAGTGCGCCGCTGGACATGGAATGCAGGACGTTCTCAATCAGCCGACTGTGCTGGGCGAGTTCACCGTGCAGCCGACTATTGCGAATAGCCAGCCCCAGTTCCTCCATTAGTATGTAGAGCAGCTCGAGTTCGTCGTTGGTGTATTCGCGACCCGTGACTGGACCGTTCAATACGGCGACTCCAATGGAACCTTCACGATCACTGATAGGTATCGCGGTGTGACAGCCCAGGATCGCGAACTCCTTTGCGACAGTGGATGCATACTGCCTGACAGGATCGGAGTGGCGGCTGGCATGACCTTGCAAAATACGCGGCTCTTCGCTCAGCTCCCGGCCTATTCCAGAGCTGCGACTCAGTTGAAAACACTCAACCAGGTCAACCGGTAGCCCGATGGATGCGATGCATTTAAGTTGATTGGTTTCGGCCTTTTTAATCAGCGATTGTTTGGCAGAGCTTTCCAGGAAGATGCCGATCCGGCTGAAGCTGATGTGGTCGCGCAGCTTGAGGATGAAATGTTGCGTAAAGGCCTTGTAGTCCAGACTGTAAGTGAGGATGTGCGAGAGGTCCCGCAGTGTATGGAGGGTGGAGGAAGCATCGCCAGATGCGGCTTTCCGCGTGACGACCGCAGTTTGATTGAAGTCTTTGCCCCCATCTGTTGTTGGCTGCGCTTCCCGTCCAGAGCAGAGGCGTAACAAGGATTGCGCCGGGAAGGGCGCAGCAAAATAAAAGTCGGCCCCTGCAGCAAATGCAGTGCGCTCGCCTGTAACACTGTATTCGGGTGCCAATACCACCGTAAATAGCTCTGGCTGTAGTGCCCGCAGTCGCTTCAGCTGGCGGCTTAAGGCATCGTCTCCGGCATCGGCGTAAATGATGGCAGTGTCGATCGCACCGCGTCCCAGCGCACTGCTGACTTCATCGGCAGAGGTCTTAAGGATTATCTTGAGGTCAGGGGTCGAGAAAACCTCCCGCAAACTTGGCGGGATGGTGGTTTCATTTCTGATGAAAAGAAGGTGAATCACTCGAAACTATTCTGCATGAGTTGTATGGAGGTGAGTTATCGAGGTTGTCGAATATTTTTCGGAGTATTTCAAGCAGGTTGTTGCTTCGGCCTAGGCCACTACAAGGTGCGCTTGCTGCCAAGGTGCCTTCGCAATCGGCATTGCGCTCGGCTCATTTTGTCGTTGTCTAATTCGATGCGATCTCGGTATAAGCTTTTTTTGTGCTAATTTGTGACCATAATTAAACGAGATAATCTCTCCATTCAGAGTGAGGTAGTTTACTTTCCCTCGCGCTCTGGGCATCGAATCGTCGCCTATGTTGATCAGGCGGATGACTGTTCTGATGATGCCGATTTCGTCATTGTCACGCCTAAGTTTGGCGAGTCCAAAAAAAATAATCTTCAGCTCGCTTACCAGTTAGCTGCCAATGGATTAAGGGTTTTGCGTTTTGACCATACCTTCCACGTTGGAGAAAGTGAGGGGGATATCGAGGGCTATACTTTCTCCAGTGCGATTACCGATATACTTTCAGCGATCGATTTTCTTGAGCTGCAGCACAATGTAGCGCGGGTGCAATTGGTGGCCAATAGTCTCTCGGCACGCTGCGCACTCCGGGTGGCCGCGATTGATCAACGGGTTTTCCGCCTGGTCACAATGGTGGGAGTGGTTAATTTCCAACATACGGCAAAGGAAGTTTATCAGCGGGATATGGTTGGTGAGTTTCAGCGGGGATGTATGCAGGGAATTTCAGATATTCTGGGCCATCAGGTGAATGTGGATCAATTTTTAACCGACTGCATCGAAAATAATCTGCACGATCTGGATGGTTCGATCCACGATGTCCGCGCGGCAAAATGTGAGATTTTCTTCTTTAATGCCGACCGTGATGTCTGGGTCGACATCGAGGATGTGCAGCAGCTCGGAGGCATGAGTTATTTAGTTACCGTCGCCACTGTCGAGGGTGCCATGCACGAATTAAGAGAAAATCCCAAAGCTGCTGAAAAGGCAGCGATGACAATGATTTATGTGTGTAAGGCGGGCGAATTGCCGACCGACAAAGGAAGCAATATGAGCCTCATTTTGCCCGACTCCAAGACGCTCTTTGCGCAAAACCGGATCGAACGGGAGCGATTGCGGGCGGCAGCTCCCCTGCGTGAAAGTGAGCAGGATTTCTGGAAGGCTTATCTGCACAAGTATAACATTCTGGAGGCTGTCGGTGACTATCAGGATTACCTTCGTTTGATCGGTAATTGTTTAGGCCCGGTCGAGCCGGGCTTGGTGTATTTTGACTGTGGCTGTGGTAACGGACTGTTTGGAGCTTGGTGCGTGAGGGACATGCTGTCCCGCTCACAGGAGTTGCCAGCAATTCCTCCCGTGTACTTTGGGCTGGATTTAACCGCTAAAGGGCTGGCTGACGCATCCGGTAAGCACGCGGATGCCGGGGCGTCTTTAGGTGGTCTGGCATCAAAGATGAATTTAATGTATCTCCGGTTTGATTTGGATGATTTGGATGGGGGCTCACCTGCGGCGGTACGCCTGCCATTCGAGGATCAGTCGGTGGATCGCATTTGCTGTAGCCTGCTCATCTCTTACTTGAAACGCCCGGAAGTCTTACTTGACGAGCTCTACCGGATACTCCGGCCAGGTGGTCGCATCATTGTGTCAAGCATGAAGCCCTATTGCGATTTATCGCAAATTTACAAGGATGTCGTCGATGAATCCAGTGGCGAGCAAACCCTACAGTCCGCGCGTAACCTGCTCAGTGCAGCTGGCTCGATTAAACTAAAGGAGGAAGAGGGACACTATAAATTCTATGACCAACACGAACTAATTGCCTGCGTCAAGCAGGCCGGATTCAAAAAGGCAGAGGCCTATCGATCATTCGGTGATCAGGCGAACTTGGTGGCAGCTGGAAAATGAACGCCTACCTTATCGCCAGTTCATTTTGTGTCGCTGCGATTACGCTCTTCTTTTTCTTCGCAGTTTTAATCAAGGGGATTCATCAGCAGAAGAATCTCAGTTTCTGTCTTTTTGCGGGATCCGTTTTTGTCTGGAGCTTCGGCCACTTGCATTGGCAGCTGGCCGGATCGGAACAGGAGGCCATATTTTGGATACGAATTTTAGTTATGGGATCCTCATTGATTCCTTATTCCTACCTGCATTTTGTCAGTCATTTTGTAGGTCGCAAGATACCGAAGTTTGTTTTTTGGGGCTATCTTATTGGGTTGATTTTATGTGTGCTTGCCTGGACGCCGTACATTTTTAAGGGCGTTGAGGAGCGCATGGGTTTCGAATATTGGCCAATTGCCGGGCCTGCGTTTGCGGTTTATTTCGGTGGCTTTGCAGTAGTGGTGGGGTATTGTTTTTTTCTGCTGGTGGATCAGTACCGCAAGGCAACCATCAAAGTAAAGAATCAGCATAAGTATTTAATTGTTGGGACGGCGATCGGTTTCGCGGGTGGGGGAACTAATTTTCCGCTCTGGCTGAATATTCAGTTCCCACCGATCCTGCATGGGCTGTCTATTTTATACATCCTTGGCATTGGTTACTCTGCATTGAGGTATCGGCTGCTCGATTTCAATGAGGTGGTGGTGCGTTTCCTCAGCCTGCTGGCAATAGCTGGGGTCATAGGGCTGATAATGGCCTTATTGTTTAATCTTTTCGTCGGTTATGCGTATCCCGGCTTTTATCCGAGTGGATTAACGTTTTGGTGGGCTCTCCTATCCGGGTTGAGCTTCGTTTTTCTGATCATTAGTCCCGTTGCCAGTAGTTTATTCGACGAATTGGTGGAGACCAAACTGGTCTCGGCCGGCTTTGCCTACCGTAATCAACTCAGGAAGTTGTCAGATCGTTGGATTCCGAATCTTCAAAACGAGGAGGCGGCACAGGCTATTGTTGAAGGTATTTATGAGGCGATGCGTTTGGA
>PXBU01000262.1 GCA_003566795.1 Puniceicoccaceae bacterium
AGTTCCCCATCCGGAACCTCACTCGCCTCCGGCACCCGCAGCAGCACATGGAAGTGGTTCGCCATCACGCAGTAAGTCAGCACCTGCACCCCACAGAAGTCCGCCACCTGCCAGATCATCTTACGCAGCACCTCCTTCTCCCGATCCTCAAACAAACACTCACCATTCACCGTACGAGTCATGCAGTGGTAGGCAGATTCACCCTCAATTTTCCATCTTCGTATATTCATACCACTATTCGACCACAGGACCCTGCGAAGTCAAGTGTATTTTGCCAGGCTTGTTATAAATATTTGTCAATCGCTCCCGAGGTGCCACAGCAGGGCCATTTTTGTGCAGGGTAAATTTGGCTCTTAATCCTGCGGGAAGTAGGACAACCACATTTTAAAGATACTGAATCGGTGGAGGTGAGCGGCCGTCAACGCACCACACGGCAGCTGTGGCAGCTAAAACCGGCACCGAATGAGGTGAGCCAGAATTCACCGCTTTGTTGCGGATCGCGCAGGATGGCCTCCAGCACCAGCAGGACGCTGGGGCTACTGAGGTTGCCGTAACGGCGCAAAATCTCTTCAGCCTCGGGGGCGCAGGGATAAGGCAAGGCATGCTCCAGCGCCTGTAAGACGTCGCGCCCCCCTGGGTGCGGCACCACCGTTGCCTGACTCCCGAGGCCGGCCCGTCGGCACAACTGCTCGACGGCTTCGGCGGCGACTTCCGGCACGGCGGGCGAGAGGATGTTGCGAAGTTTCCCCCCCCGCGAGGTGAAGCGCAGAAGTTCGCGGTCATCGGGCCGGTGCAGGGTATCGAAGCGGTCGAAACGGCAACTGTCGGAAGGCCCCTCACTGGTAAAAATGGCCGCACAGGCCGCGTCGCCAAAGAGGCAGGCGCTGATAACGACTCCGGGATCGTCGTCGATGTAGAAAGCCGCACTGCACACTTCGACCGCCAACACCGCAACTTTCGCATCGGGCTCCAGCGCGAGTTGCGCCTGGGCCGCTCGCAGCGAAGGAATGGCGGCCCCACAGCCCTGGCCGACAAGGTCCTGGAGAAAGGCGTCTTCCCGCAGACCGCACGCTTCGGCGACGTAGCTACTGAGCCCCGGACAGAGATAGCCCGTGCAGGTGCACACGATGAGAGCATCCAGCTCGGAGGCGGCGAGTTCGGCATGCTCCAGTGCTTTCTCCAGGGCTCTGCGACCGAGGCGGGGGCCTTCGCGCTCGAAGCAGTGGTTGAGCTCGGAAGCCGATGCGTTGAACAGACCGTCGCCCGGAGGCACGGCAAAGTAGCGGCCATCGATCCCGCTATTGCCGCACATGATCCGCTCCGCCAGTTTCAGTGCTCCGGGGCGCAGGTGCTTCGCGATTTGCGAGTCTCTTAAAAGCCGCCAACATTCTTCCTGGGTAAAAAAATGCTCCGGTCGGGCGCTGGCAATGGATCGTAAATTCATGTCGATAAGGGATGCCCGCATTTATCCGCCACCAGGCGATAACTCCCAAGCAAAGTTTCGTTGAGCGTAACCCGCCAGCTGGCTTCGTCCAGTCCCAGCAGCTCTTTTAATTCCTCCCCGCAGAATCCGGCCCGGATACTTTTCAGCCCATCGCCGATGCCCGCCGTGCTGAAACCGATCAGGCGGCTCGCCCGGCACAGCCCCAGGGCGAGGGGGTGACGCCGCGTTTCCGCCGCCAAGATAAGCCGCGCCCCGGCCCATTGCTCCCCGAGATGACGGAGCGTCGCCGCCGGTAACTGATGCAGAAAATGACAGACCACAATCACGTCAAACGCCCCGTAGCGCTCAAAGTCCTCCGCCCGGCACACCGTCCATTCCACTTCTTCCGGGCAGCTTTCCGGCCGGGGGCAGATCGCATCAAAGGCCGCCACGCGGCCCGCACGCTGCAAGAGGCCGCGCTGCGACAAGGCCTGCAACAAGTGCCCCTCCCCGGCCGCGATCTCAAGGACGCGGTCCCCGTCTTCGAGTGACGCGGCCAGCTCCCGGCACATCCACTCAAAGTTTCCCTGCATCCGGTTATAGCGCAGGATGTCCCGGTGGATTTGGGCCGCCACCGGATCGCCCGATGGTAATCGATCCAGTAACTCGGGCTGCACCTCTCGTGTCAACATACGTCTAACGTGTGAGGTAATAGAAGCTTTGGAAAGGAAATAAGGGCGACCGGGCCATGCCAGTCGTCATTTTAAATAACTTTTCCGAAGTGAGCACCCGGTGGAGGCCGCGCGCCACCCGCAGACGCCGCCCGAATTGGTGGCGGCGCCGGATCTCGATCTCACGCTGGCAATCCTCCCAAGTCATCCCGGACCGGGCGAAACGCAGCAGCGGATCGAGCGCCAGGGCGGCGTGTTCCAAGGCCATCGTCATGCCGTTACCGGTGAAGGGCGGGATCAAGCCGTGTGCATCGCCCAAACAGGTTTGGCCCCCGGGCACGCCCGCCGACTGGTAGGACATCCCGGCCACGGAACACGCACTGCCGGCCACCACGCTTTCGCGGTCGAGGCGCTGCAGCAGGGCCTCAAAGCCACACTGCTTGAGATAATCAAAGATCAGCGGCTGTTCCGGCACCGGCTTCAGCCCCGCCTTGCGGAATAGGCCGCAGAGGTTGAAGCAGCCGTTTTCGATGCGGGAGATCCCGACGTAGCCATGGGGGCTCATGTGCATCTCCAGGTCAGCGCCCTCTTTGAAACGCTGCACGTGGCATTTCAATCCGAGCCACGGGCTTTTGCTGGCGGGCCGACGTCCGGCGCAGTCCACCCTGCCGGGCGGCATCGTCTTCCGGTCCTGCCGCGTCCCGGTTTCCAGCACCCCGCCGAGCTCCCGGAACCGATCGGCGATCCTCTGGTCCAGCGCCCAACGTGAGAGCCCGATGGCTGCCGCAGGCAGCCGGTCGGTCCTTAATTGCCGGCGGACGTCATACCAGGCGACCTCCCGCAGCACGGCGGCATCCGCGAAACAGTCTTCCAGTCCGAGCAGCTCCACTGTTTCCGGCCGCAGCCCGGAAATAAATTCACCACAGACCCGGTGGCGCGGATAGTCGCCCGCTTCTTTCAGCACCACCGGCACGGCATGCCGCCGCAGAGCCACGCCCAGCGAGAGCCCGGCCAGTCCGCCGCCGATGATCGAGATTGCCTGCATCCATACAGTCTAGTGGAAATCGAAAAAGAAGCCAGAGAACTTATAAAAAACTCCCGGTCAGGAACGCTCCAAGACTTCCTCCTCCCCCGGGGTGACTTGCAGCGGGAATGGCTTCGTCTCGCTCCCCGCGTAAACCGTGAGGTGCGGGAAGGCAATCTCGATACCCTCCTGGTCGAAGCGTTCTTTGATTTCGCGCATGATGCTGTTTTTCAAATCGAGAAACTTCGTTTTCTCGAACCAGACGCCCAGGAGGAAATCGAGTGACGAGGAACCGAAATCCTTGAACAGGATCAACGGCTCCGGCTCGTTCAGGCTGTTGGGATTGGCATCGGCCACCTCTTTGAGCACACGAACCACATTTTTTACGTCTTCCTTGTAGGCCACGCCGACGTTGATATCCATCCGCCGGATCGGGAAGCGGGTGACGGTGGTCACTTCGGCTTTGATCAGGGTCTCGTTGGGCATGCGGATGAAGAGGTTGTCCAGAGTGCGCAGCTTCACGGAGAGTAAGTCGATCGACAAAACCACGCCGCGGGTGCCGCCGACGATGATGATATCCCCCACCTCGAAAGGACGCTCCCCCAGCAGGAAGAGCCCGCTGATCAGGTTGGACAGGCTGGTTTGCGCGGCAAAGCCGATAGCGACAGTGACAATGCCGGCCGCCCCGAGCACGGCGGTTAAGTTAACCTGCAAGTGGATCAGCACCGTGCAGACCACCAGAACAATCCCGATATATTGAAATGCCTTTTGCGCCAGCAATAAATGGTGCGAGGAAAAATGCGGCTTCATCATGCGGCTGATGAGCCGACTGAGCATAAAGACGAGCACCAGCCCGACCAGTAGGATGCCAAGCGCGTAGGTAATGGAGTTTAAATCCAGCGGTTTCATAATTTAAGCGAGTGCGGTGGATAGACCTGCGAAGGAACGGCGTATCAGGCCCCGGAGTGGCGGATCCTCGGCCTCGGCTATTTTGACTGCGTTAATCGCCTCGGGAGGTGCTTGTTCGCTGTAATCGATAGCACTCAGTTGGTCGCTACCGTTATAGCGGATATTGACTGGCGAGGTCCAGAGCGCGTCATCGCAGTGCCACAGGTGGCAATGATTCAGGCGTAGGCAAAACTTGGTGCAGTGAAGTTGTTCGGTGGACTTGTTAAAGATCTGCACCTTGCAGATGGCACGGGTGCGTTCCACAGTTTCGGCACTGGGGCATTCCCGCCGCGCACGGCTCTTGGTCGAGTAGCACAGAACTCCGCCGACCTGATCGCCAAACCAGGTATCCGAAAGGATTTCACTCCGAACGCGCTCAAGGTGGTCGCTCTTCACCCCGTCACCCGTGCCTAGCTGGATATCGACCGGGATCGATACGTAGAAGTCGACGTGCGCCTTGGGCGCGAGCCGCAGCGGGTGGAGTGGCTGCACCACGATCGGTCGAGCTGGGACGCGTGGCTGCACTTGGATCGCATCCACGGGGCTTTCAAAAGCATAGCGCCGAAAATCGGACTCCGGCTCAGATCCGAGCTCGGTCGTCTCAACTGGATTGCGCCGCTCGACCAACAAAAGATCACTGTCGCGCTTGATCACCCGAATTCGCAAGCGCTCCCATTCCAGGCGGAGTTCTTTTTGTTCGGAGAATTGGACCCATCCCCAAGGCGTAATCCCGGTTGACATACCGCAGATTCGTTATCGACTCTCGGGCAAAGGTCAACTGCATCTTGCTTGAATGGCAGCCCGAAAGAAGTGCAACGACCAAACGCGAAGGCGTTCGGCTACCAGTTTCGATACCTTGAGGTGCCCAAACGCGAAGGCGTTCGGCTACCAGTTTTGATACCTTGAGGTGTGAAAAAACTTATCTGCCGGGCCACTAGCGGCCTGCTTCGACCAGGCGCTTTTCCTTCACCTGATTGGCGGCCTTGCCGATACGGTCGCGCATATAATACATGCGGGCGCGCATGGTGATGGACTCGCGATCCACCTCGACCTTTTCGATGGTCGGGCTGTGTACGGGGAAGACTTTCTCGACCCCGACACCGGAGGCGATGCGACGCACGGTAAAGGTTTCCTGCAGGCCACCACCCTTGCGGCAAATCACGATGCCCTGGAAGATCTGAATCCGGGTCTTTTCCCCTTCCTTCACCTTCAGGTGCACGCGAACACCGTCACCGACCTTGAAGTCGGCCCGGTCTTCGATGAGTTGATCTTTGGTAATTTCTTCGAGGATGGCTTGGCTCATAGCTGTAGTTTCCGTTAAAATGTTAATTGTTTTTATCTAAAAGGTCGGGGCGTAAACGCCGGGTTTTATCTAACTGTTGTTCGTGGCGCCACTGGGCGATGGCAGCGTGATTCCCCGAGAGCAGGACCTCAGGCACCCGCATTCCGCGAAAGTCAGCGGGACGCGTGTATTGAGGAAAGCCGAGCAAAGTGCTCATGAAAGATTCCTCCGTCAAGGATTTTTCGTCACCTAAAAATCCCGGGATAAATCGGCTGACCGAGTCGATCAGCACGGCGGCCGCGAGCGTGCCATTGGTTAAGACATAATCGCCGATACTGATTTCCTGATCGATTAATTCGTCGCGCACCCGCTGGTCCACGCCCTCGTAGTGCCCGCTGAGAATCAGCACGTGTTCCTCCTGCACGAGTTCGCGGGCGAGCTGGCTGGTCAGCGGCTCCCCATCCGGAGCCATGTAGAGCACCTTGGTTGCCGGTCGCCGCAATGCCTCCACGGCGTCAAAAATCGGCCCTGGCAGCATCACCATCCCCGCGCCCCCGCCATAAGGGATCTCATCGGTTTTATGATGCTTATCTTGCGCCCAATTCCGCAGTTGATGGGCGCGCACGTCGAGCAAGCCATTTTTCTGGCCGCGGGCCAGCATGCTGGACGTAAAAAAACCCTCCACCATTTCCGGGAAGAGGGTTAAAATATCAAACTCGATGTGCATCGGGCGAAACGAGAGCGTGGAAATAAGTTTTCATCTTTGTAGCGACCTTGTCTTTTGATCCCGATGCTGTCGAGGAAGCGAAAGCGAGGTGTGTCGATCAGTAGAGGTGATAAGGAGTTGACGGCACTCTCGTGCCATCGCTACGCAAAAGGGGTGACGGCACTCTCGCGCCATCGCTACCGAAGAAACAGATGCATGGGCTCTCATTTGAGAAGCCCGTCTCACGACAAAAAACCACCTAAGCCTCTGCAGCGGCGGCTTCCTCTTGGACTGGAGCGGCGCGGCGGGCCTTGCGGATCAGGCTGGCAGCAGTGTCGGTGGGTTTTGCCCCGACGGAGTGCCAGTAGTCCACGCGGTCGAGCTTCAGCTTGAGCTCATCCTCGGATCGCTTGGCCTGCGGCTCATAGGTGCCAAGCACCTCAACGAAGCGGCCATCACGGCGGGCAGCAGCCTCGGTGACCACCATACGGTAAAAGGGACGGTGGCTTGCACCATGACGTTGGAGACGGATTTTAAGTGCCATATCAGGAAAGTGAAAATTAAGTTTATGAAATGAAGTCAGGACGCTAGCGTCCCGGATTTGGAGAAAAACGGAGAAAAAAGGTTCTTATCGCAGCCCTGTCAAGTGCAGAGCGAAGCAATTTCGTATCCCGAGGTGATTGAAAGTGCGTGCGCTCTCGCGCAAGTGTGTCCGAGCGACGGCTGTTGAGCTTAATCCTGAGGCGGAGACCTCGCCACCGCTACGGCCTGACCACATCCGGCGAATCCGTCCAGGGCAGCGGGAAGGCACTCTTTTGCCAATCGGTGCGTTCCTCTCCAATCGCGGCAAATTCATCTTCGGTGCCGTCGACCAAAATTCCGGAAAATTTATAGCGGTTATGTTCTCCACTCAGCCGGACATGGCGCTTCCCGTTATAAGACACCAGCGTCCGTGGGGTATCGTAGTCAATTTGGCGAATTTTACTCATTTTCATGGGAAGGTAATTCTATCTACCCCGCAGGCAAGCCTCGTCTTGGGCGCATCCACCACTCAATCCACCAC